>NZ_JBGOOI010000042.1:0-41094 GCF_041439605.1 Vibrio sp. 1F169
TAGTAAGACTCGCTACACTGTGCGATCTAAACACCTTAAATGATAGGTGTTGCCTATACAGGTGCTTTTTGCTATCCAATTTCTTATCGTGCTGATTAAAGCTTTATATCGTCAAGGCTAAAATCGAGACCTAGGTTCATCTCTCTAAGCTCTTTCTCAAGCTGTCTACGATCATTGATTGCCTCAATTTCACGCCATTTACGTTTGAGTGGTTTAGAGCGTGTTTTTTGAGTGGTACGAGGCATTTCTAGTTCTGATAATTCATCGAATTGAAAGCTATCCATAAGCATATCTCCTTCCGTGGGATTCGTTCTTACGAACCATTAAATATCATATTTAAGTTCACAATAACCTTGATTTGTTTCTCATTTGTTTCAAATGTATGAAGTTTTTGTTCTGTTTTATTATGCATGCTCACACATTTCGGGGATTTTCGTGTACAAAAAACAAGCAAACAAACTTAAGTAAACGATTAAATTAGGGGGGATTGAATGTTAATTCATTGTGCAAATGGAATAGCATTTTGACTACAGTGCATTTAAATGCGCATTGTGCCGTGTAGTATAGGGATCTCATTACCCTAGAAAAAACACAGATCTTCACTATACCTTGTAAAACCTAGGCTGACGTCATTTTTACAGGATGGTGTTTTTGTTTTGATAGTGCCTTAGTTTTTGTTGATATTATGTCCTGACAATGTGACTTTTATTAGGCGCTATTGTTGAAAGTTGTGTTAACAAAAGGTGTCTTATTAGTGAAATGTCATTTTAATATGTGTTTATTTTCATATTGATTTTTAGGCCGTCTCGCTGCATTATCCGCCCGTCAAAAAATACACCGATACGTAAAATGGATGCATGAAGCGACATTTACAATCTAGATCGCAACAAATAAATATAAATCTAATGCCGACACAACTATTGACACTGGCATAGGTGATCTAGAGGAAGGCTAGGAAGCAAGATCGGTGCTTAAACTCAATTACGAGGTTCACGTGACAGACTTAATCAATTTGATGAACGATCTCCTTTGGGGATCTATCTTAGTTTACTTACTCGTTGGTGTGGGTATCTACTTCACTGTACGACTAGGTTTCATTCAATTCCGCCATTTCGGCCACATGTTTTCTGTTCTTAGAAACAGCCGTAAAGCAGACAGTGCAGGTATCTCCTCTTTCCAAGCACTTTGTACTAGTCTAGCAGCACGTGTCGGTACGGGTAACATGGCTGGTGTTGCTGTAGCACTAACCGCTGGTGGCCCTGGCGCTATCTTCTGGATGTGGCTAATTGCCATGCTAGGTATGGCAACATCGTTTGCAGAAAGCACACTGGCACAGCTATACAAAACGCGTGATAACGACGGTAACTACCGCGGCGGCCCTGCATACTACATGGAGAAAGGCCTAGGTATGCGTTGGATGGGGGTTCTATTCTCTATCTTCCTAATCATTGCATTCGGTCTTGTATTCAACGCGGTTCAAGCGAACGCGATTGCAAGCGCAATGAACACGGCATTCGACTTTGAGCGCAGCTACGTTGGTGTTGGTATCGTAATCATCTCTGCATTCGTTATCTTCGGTGGTATCCGTAAGATTGCTCGCACTGCAGAAATCATTGTTCCAATTATGGCACTGGCTTACTTAGCTATCGCTATTTACGTAATGCTAATGAACATTGAGAAAGTGCCTGAAGTTCTGGCTCTTATCTTCAAGAGTGCATTCGGTCTGCAAGAAGCAGCAGCGGGTGGCCTAGGTTACGCAATCGCACAAGCGATGATTAACGGCATCAAACGTGGTTTGTTCTCGAATGAAGCGGGTATGGGTTCTGCGCCAAACGCAGCAGCTTCTGCTACGCCTTACCCACCGCACCCAGCATCACAAGGTTATGTGCAAATGCTAGGCGTGTTCATGGACACGATTGTTATCTGTTCTGCAACAGTAGCAATCATCCTGATGTCTGGTGAGTATGTACCGCACGGTGAAGTAACGGGTATCGAACTCACGCAACGTGCACTAACAGCACAAGTCGGCGAATGGGGTGGTATCTTTGTAGCGGTAGCGATTTTCTTCTTCGCTTTCACTTCAATCATTGCAAACTACTCGTACGCAGAAACAAACCTTATCTTCTTAGAGCACAACAACAAGAAGGGCCTAGTGCTGTTCCGTATCGTTGTACTGGGTATGGTTATGTTCGGTTCTCTCGCGACACTGCCAACGGTATGGGCATTAGCTGACGTATCGATGGGCCTAATGGCGATTGTTAACTTGGTAGCGATCATCTTGCTATCGGGCATCGTGATTAAGCTAGCGAAAGACTACAACCGTCAATTAGACGCGGGTAAAGTACCCACGTTCGATGCGGATGATTTCCCAGAGCTTAAGGCTCAATTGGAAGATGGTATTTGGGTTAACAACAAGAAGAAGTAATCTTGTTGGAGTGATTCATCACTCATCCTAAAATCATTAGAAAGGCTAAGGTTTCGACCTTAGCCTTTTTCTTTGCCTGCGATATTTTCTTTATTATCGATTTTTCTTTGTAAGAGATTCTTCTTTGTAAGCGACTTACAGCTAGATCTGTCTATCAAAGTAATAGGAAGAGTCATAAAGACAAGTTGATGTTTTTTCTATACTCTAGCTGCATCCAGTTAGATAACCGATTAGGGTAAAGTTATGTTAGTTGTCGTTTCTCCAGCCAAGACATTAGATTACGAATCACCATTAGCGACTGAGCGCTTCAGCCAGCCAGAGTTTGTTGAGCACTCTGCAGAGCTTATTGAAGTGTGTCGTAAGCTGACACCTGCTGATGTATCAGCACTGATGAAGGTAAGCGATAAGATTGCTGGGCTGAACGTAGCGCGCTTTGAGCAATGGAGCGAGACCTTTACCCAAGAGAATGCTCGCCAAGCTATTTTGGCGTTCAAAGGTGACGTCTACACAGGCTTAGATGCTGAAACACTGTCGGACGATGATTTTGACTACGCACAGAATCACCTGCGTATGCTTTCTGGCTTATATGGGTTATTGAAGCCATTGGATTTGATGCAGCCTTACCGCCTAGAGATGGGCACACGCTTAGCTAATGAGCGTGGCACCAACTTGTACCAGTTCTGGGGCAACATCATCACAGACAAGCTGAATGAATCGTTGAATGCTCAAGGCGATAATGTGTTGATCAACCTAGCATCGAACGAATACTTTAAAGCGGTGAAGCCGAAGAGCCTTGATGGTCAAATCATCACGCCAGTTTTTAAAGACTGCAAGAATGGCCAGTACAAGGTGATCAGTTTTTACGCCAAGAAAGCGCGTGGCATGATGGCTCGCTACATCATTGAGAACAAAATCGATTCAGTGGAAGCGCTAACCAGGTTTGATACTGCGGGTTACTACTTCGTTGAAGAAGAGTCGAACGCGAAAGAGTTAGTCTTCAAGCGTGAAGAGCAAAACTAATAGCTCTTGGTTAATTAGTCACTCTTGGTTAACGAGTTACTTCGGCTTTAGCCTGTAATTAAAATTAGAAACGAGTTATTTAGCCTGATAACAGGCCAGACAATAATAAGCCAGACAAAGAAAAGCCCCATGCAGATAACTGCATGGGGCTTTTTATTGAATCATTGAAAGGCGGTTCGATTACTTGTTCTTAACGGCTTTCTTTTTCTTAGCGATTTTCTTTTTCTTAGCAATTTTTTGCTTCGCGACCGCTTTCTTGTCTTCTTTCTTCGGTTTCTTTTTCTTTGTTACCGCGGCTTTCTTATGCGTTGGGCGCATGCCTTCGATGAAGCGCTCTTTGATCGCATCTTCAGTGTAACGAGCCACACGTTCAATCATTAGTTGATCGTGCGCTTCAATGATAGAAACCGCGTTACCTTTCTTACCTGCACGAGCCGTACGGCCGATGCGGTGTAGGTATACATCTGCTGTACGCGGCATGTCGTAGTTAATAACGTGGCTTACATCTGGAAGGTCGATACCACGAGCTGCGACGTCAGTTGCCAGCAGTACGTTGATAGAACCATCGCGGAAACGAGAAATCGCGTTGTTACGACGATCTTGAGGCATTTCACCTTGGATCCATACACACGGGATCTGTGCACTTTCTAATTGAGCTCGTAGGTCACCTAGGCGGTCACGAGTCTTCAAGAAGATGATGCTGCGTTCAGCTTGCTCTGTGATGATATGTTTTAGGATATCAAGCTTGTGCTTAGCTGAATCGGCACGGTGATACCATTGAGTGATCTTCTTACGTTCACGCAATGACGATTTTGCATCGATCTCTGCTGGGTTTTTCAGAAGGTCTTCAGTGAAACCTTCAATACCTTTACCTTCTAGCGTTGCTGAGAAAAGTAAAGTTTGTTTACGCCAGCGACACTCTGCAGACAGACGGTCAACAACAGGACCAAAGCCCATGTCTAGCATACGGTCAGCTTCATCGAGAACCAGCCATTCAATCGCACGGCAGTCAAAACGCTCGCCTTCAATATATTCCATCAGACGACCAGGTGTTGCGACTACGATATCTTGAGTCGTGCTTAAGATATCTGCGTGCTCTTGGTACATCACACCGCCCGTGATCGTAAAGATATTTAGGCTGGTGTATTTAGCAAGCTCACGTGCTTGTTCGGTGATCTGCATTGCTAGCTCACGCGTTGGCGTCAGGATAAGCATACGTGCAGGGCCAGATTTCTTACGTGGGAAATCCAGTAGGTATTGCAGTGCTGGCAATACAAATGATGCTGTTTTACCAGTACCTGTTGGCGCAGAAGCCAAAACGTCTCTTCCATCTAACGCTTGTGGGATTGCTTCAGCTTGTATCTGTGTTGGGCGTTCGTAGCCCATTTCGTCAATTGCTTTAAGCAGCTCTTGGTTTAGATCGAGTTCTGCAAAGGTTCTGATCACTGTTGTTTCTCCACAAGCAATAAATGTTTCTGCCTCAAAAAGCAGACGATAAAAAAGAGTAGTCGGACATTATAGAAGCATTAGTGATTAGGATCACATGGTATTTGCTACATCTTGAGATAAAAATCTTTAGTAAGGGCAATAAATGCCTCGCTATAACCGCCATCGTGATGGATCGTAAGCGATTCACGCTGCAAATCTTGCTCGCTAACAGGATCTTTAGATAGTTCAAACAGGATTCTGCTTGGCGGTTTTTTGTCGGTTGTTTTCACATCAAGGCGCTTTGCTAGGTACCAACCACATTGCTCGGCAAGTTTTATGAAGCCTTCTCCTTCGGGCGTCGGCAGTATAAAACTGGCGGTGGCGGCATCAGTTGTTATCTCGAAACAACACTGGGCAAGTTGAAGGTGATCCAAGCTGTCGGTGTGTCTAGCGGTGGCTCTTTGACTTTGCTGTGCCTGTTCACCAGAGTTGAAGTAGGGCGGATTACAAATTATGGCATCAAATTGTTGCGAGAAATCCGTGGTTAACACGCTGTCGTGATGAAGGGATATGCGATCTTGCCAAGGCGACTGCTCAATATTGACTGTGGCAGCATCAATGGCGTGCTGATCAATATCGATCGCAGAGATTGAAGCATCCTCAAAACGTTGTGCTGCCATTAAGGCTAATAGCCCTGTTCCTGTCCCTATATCGAGTACTAATGATTCAGGGGCAAGGTTAATCCATGAGCCGAGTAGTACTCCATCGGTGCTAACAGGCATGCCGCTCTGTCCTCCGTAAATAGAGAACCTCTTAAAATTGAAGCTTTTAGTATTTATCGTTTTGTCTTTCATGAATATTCTGATTATCGAGATATTTTAAGTGATTAGCTCTAATGTTAACTGTTTGTGTAAATTAATATTCTAATTGCTCATCTATTGTTGCTAACAATGATTGGTTGATAATTATGTTAATCTGCATATATTTAGTTTAATTCACTACTTTTTGTTTATATATGCAAATTTATATGGTGTTTTTTTATGGTGACTTGCAGCTAGCCGAGTGTTTCGTCATTATGCGCGACTATTTTAAAGATTGATTGGCAGCTTCTCGCTGTAACATTCATGTAAGCACAACATAAACTCATAAATATAATTAAGGATTATCTGTGAAACAGAGTCTAAAACTAACAGATATAATGGCATTGGGCTTTATGCTTTTTGCGTTTTTCTTAGGTGCGGGTAACATCATCTTCCCACCTCTAGCTGGCCAATTAGCTGGTGATCACTTTCTTCCAGCGATGTCTGGTTTTCTGCTGACTGCCGTTGGTCTGCCGTTAATCACTATCGTTGCGGTCGCAGTGGCTGGTGGTTCATGGGGTCATCTAACGAAAGATCTTCCTAAGCAAGCAGCAACTATCATGGCTGTGCTGATCTTCATCATCATCGGTCCTGCATTTGCTGCACCACGTACCGGTCTTGTTGCTTATGAGATGGCGGTGAAGCCGTTCTTCATTGATGCGACTCAAGTTCATCTAACTCTCTTTTCGATTGCATTTTTTGTGGTAGCGATGTTCTTCTCATGGTCACAAGGTAAGCTTATTGACGTTATTGGCAAGGTACTTACGCCTGCACTATTCGTTGGTTTGGTTGTACTGGCAGTTGCTGTGTTCATTAACCCACAAGGTGATGTCCTTGCGGCTCACGGTGAGTACATCACTCAGCCACTGACCAAAGGTTTCCTTGAAGGCTACAACACCATGGATACTTTTGCTGCTTTGATGTTTGGCATGCTGATTGTTGACGCAATTCGCAGTAAAGGCGTGACTGACCGCGCAGCAACAACTAAGTACCTAATCAGTGCGGGTTGTATTGCGGCAGCGGGTCTAGCATTTGTTTACATCTCTCTGTTCTTCCTGGGCGCAACAAGCGCAACAGTTGCAGCGGGTGCAGATAATGGCGGCGCTATCTTAAGCTTATACGTCCAATCTTTGTTTGGCCCTTCAGGTCAACTCGTGCTTTCTGTGATCGTACTATTGGCTTGTCTAACGACGGCGATTGGCCTTGTATCAGCATGTTCTGATTACTTCAGCTCGCTAACACCTTTGTCTTACAAGACCTGGGTAATCATCAACGGTGTAGCTTGTGCAACCGTAGCGAACGTTGGCCTTTCTCAGTTAATTTCTCTGTCTGTTCCAGTTCTGTTTGCACTTTATCCAGTAGCAATCGCATTGGTCGCACTGACATTCTTGCGCAGCCGTTTCCCTAATCCAAAAGCGGCTTACCGCGCAGTGGTATTAGTGTCTCTACTGTTTGCTCTTATCGATGGTGCTAAAGTTGCAGGTATGGATGTATCTGCAATGAACATGCTGCCATTGTTCGAAATCGGTATGGGTTGGTTGCTTCCAACGACTGCCGCAATCATCTGTATGTTCTTCGTTGGTAAATCAACAGAGCAAGAGATGGCTGAAGAGACTGTTTAATCTTCCGTTGAGATGACATTGTCCTTCGACATGAAATAGAAAAGGCCTCATTACTTCGCAGTAATGAGGCCTTTTTGTATTCTGTGATCTTTTAATATTCTGCTACTTCGCTACTTCGCTACTTCGCTACTTCGCTACTGAGTTACTTAGCTGAGTGTACTTCTGTTTGGTTATAGCTTTTCGCTGTACTCAACCAGTACTTGTTCAACCCAGCTAGCGATACGGTCGTCGCTCAGTTCGTATTGTGAATCTTCATCAAGCGCCAAACCAACGAATTGAGATTGGTCTTCAGTGAGAGCTTTAGACGCTTCGAACTCGTAGCTGTCATCGTTTGGCCAGAAACCGACAAACTCTGCGCCAGCGATTTTCAGCTCATCATGCAATAGACCCATCGCATCTAAGAACCACTCGCCGTAGCCTTCTTGGTCACCTAAACCAAACAGCGCTACAACCTTGCCTTTCATTGGCGTGGTTGCAATGTCTTCCCACAGTTCATTCCAATCTTCTTGGATTTCACCGAAGTCCCAAGTTGAGATGCCGAGCAGTAAAAGATCGTAGTCCGCCATCAATGAAAGAGGGGTTTCTTTCACGTTATGGATATCAACTAGGTCTTCACCAATAATGCCGCGAATTTTCTCTGCTGCCATTTCTGTGTAGCAGGTGGTTGAGCCGTAAAATAATCCAATTTTCATAGCAAACGTTCAATTTTAATTTCAGATGGCGAATTCTAACCATAAATCGACTTCGATTGCAGCGATTATCCGCTCAAGTCGTAATTTTTATGGCATTCATATTTGCTCTGGCATACTCTCAAAACAGTTTCCAATATTGTGAGTAACACTATGCAGTCGCCTCAAGGGCAGAGCGCAGACCACGGTCTAGTAGAACAGTTTTTAGATGCTATGTGGATGGAGCGAGGATTATCGGAGAATACGCTTGTCTCGTACCGTACCGACCTGTCTAAGCTTCTAACGTGGATGGAAAAGAACAATTACCGCCTCGATTTTATTAGTCTTTCAGGACTACAGGATTATCAAGGTTGGTTAGCCGATGCTGACTTTAAGCAGACTTCCCGTGCTCGTATGTTGTCGGCCATTCGTCGCTTGTTTCAATATCTACACCGCGAGAAAGTAAGAGCCGACGATCCTAGTGCGCTGTTGATCAGTCCAAAACTGCCGAAGCGCTTGCCAAAAGATTTGAGTGAAGAGCAAGTGGATTCGCTGCTTGAAGCGCCAGATCCAAACGATCCAATCGAGCTTCGCGATAAGGCGATGCTTGAGTTACTCTATGCAACTGGTCTGCGTGTTACGGAACTCGTCAGTTTGACGATGGAAAACATCAGCCTAAGACAGGGCGTGGTGCGTGTTATTGGTAAGGGCGGTAAAGAACGCTTGGTGCCAATGGGCGAAAACGCCGTCGATTGGATAGAGACTTTTATTGAACAAGGTCGCCCACAATTACTCGGTGATAACAGCTCGGATGTGGTTTTTCCGAGTAAACGCGCGAAGCAAATGACTCGTCAAACGTTCTGGTATCGTATCAAGCATTATTCGGTTATCGCTGGTATCGACACGGATCTATTGTCACCACACGTATTGAGGCATGCTTTTGCCACTCATTTACTGAACTATGGTGCCGATCTCAGGGTCGTACAGATGTTGCTTGGACATAGTGACTTATCGACCACCCAAATTTATACTCATGTGGCGACTGAAAGGCTGAAGCAAATTCACGCTCAGCATCACCCACGTGCTTAAATCCATTTATTTTTAAGGTGAACCTAATGAGCGTATTACGCCGTCTTCCTCTACTAGCGCTTCCTCTCATGATTACTGCATGTAATGCATCAGAAGCGAAAGTAGAAACAACATCAACAGCCGTAGAAGCTGCTCCAGCTCAAGCTATTGATACAGCTGCGTTAACTAAGCGTTTTGAAAAAATCGGTATTAAGGTCGATAAGATTGTTCCTTCGGATATCGATGGTCTTTTAGAAGTTCAAACCAACAGCGGTATTATCTTTTCTTCTCCAGAGGGCGATCATTTTCTAGCCGGTACACTTTACTCTTTGGATGAAAACGGTAAGTTCAGTGATGTTTTGGCTGAGCGTCAGGCTCCACTGAATGCTGAAAAAGTAGCAGCGATGTCGGATACGGTTATCGAATACAAAGCAGATAACGAAAAGTACGTTGTGACGGTATTTACTGACATTACTTGTGGCTACTGTGTTCGTCTGCACAGTCAAATGCAAGGCTACAACGATCTGGGTATCACCGTTCGTTACATGGCTTACCCACGCCAAGGTGCGACAGGGCAAGTTGCCGATCAAATGGCGGCAATCTGGGCGTCTGATGATCCAAAAACAGCTATGCATGATGCTAAAGTCAATCGTCAAATGCCAGCGTCTGGTAAAGACCTAGCAGAGCAAAAGCAGATCATTGCTAAACAATACCAACTCGGTCGTGAGCTTGGCATCAATGGCACTCCGGCTATCGTGCTAGCAAGTGGTGAGTTGGTGAGTGGTTACTTACCTCCGGCGCAACTTATTCAGCGTTTAGAGCAGTAATCTTCATTTTTTATTACCTATTATTCCCCCCTGTTTTTGATTTAAGGAGTGGCCTGATTGATATCAGGCCCATTTTTATATGATAGAGATCCAACGCCGTCCTGAGGTCGACACTTCAGTCTTACCTGCTCACTTACCTGACTTGTTAAAGCGCATTTATGTGAGTCGCGGAATCGACAGTGCTGACCAGCTAGAGACAGCTGCGAAAGGTTTGCACTCTTATCAAAAACTGGGCGGTATTGATGCTGCGGTTGAATTGTTGTTCAAAGCCATTCAGCAGCAAAAACGTATCATCATTGTGGGTGATTTTGATGCCGATGGTGCGACAAGTTCTGCATTGTCTGTGCTTGCCCTGCGTATGTTGGGAAGTTCCAACGTTGACTACCTTGTTCCAAACCGTTTTGAGGATGGTTATGGCTTGAGCCCTGAGGTTGTTGAACAAGCCATTGAACTTGGCGCTGAAGTGATCATGACAGTCGACAACGGTGTATCTTCAATTGACGGTGTTCGCTTTGCTAAAGAGAAAGGCCTTGATGTACTGGTTACTGATCATCACTTGCCTGGTTCTGAATTACCGATTGCAGATGCAATGGTCAATCCCAACCTAGAAAGCTGCGCATTTCCTTCAAAAGCGCTAGCTGGTGTGGGTGTCGCCTTTTACCTGATGATGGCATTGTGTGTTCATATGCGTAAGCTGGGCTGGTTTGCTCAACACGGCATGACAGAACCCAAGTTGATGGAACTGATTGACCTAGTGGCACTGGGTACTGTTGCGGATGTGGTACCACTTGATGAAAACAACCGAATTCTGGTCCACCAAGGGCTACAGCGCATTCGTGCGGGTAAAGCTCGTCCGGGTATTCAAGCCTTGATTGAAATTGCTAAGCGAGATGCTAAGCGTTTAGTTGCCTCCGATTTTGGTTTTGCGCTTGGTCCACGTATCAATGCGGCTGGCCGATTGGATGACATGTCTTTTGGTGTTGAGCTGCTAATGAGTAATAACATCCATGCCGCGCGTCGAATGGCCAGCGAGTTAGATGGCTTGAACCAAACACGTAAAGAGATCGAAGAGGGCATGAAACAAGAAGCGATGGCTTTTTGTGAGCGCCTTGAATTTGGTAAAGACGATTTGCCTTCTGGTTTGGCTCTGTTTCAACGTGATTGGCATCAAGGCGTAATTGGTATTTTAGCTTCGCGTATCAAAGACAAATATCACCGCCCAGTGATCGCATTTGCTGATGGTGGTGAAGGTAGCATTAAGGGTTCATGTCGTTCGATTCCAGGTTTGCACATGCGCGATGCGCTAGACAGAATCGACACTCAAAACCCTGGCCTGATCTTGAAGTTTGGTGGTCACGCAATGGCAGCCGGCTTAACCATTATGGAAAAAGACTTCGAGCGATTCAGCAAGATGTTTGATGACGTTGTGCGTAAAGAACTCGGTGAGACGGCACTTAAGGGCATTATCTTGTCTGATGGTGAGCTGTTACCTGAAGAGTTCTCAATGCATACCGCTGAAACATTGCGTTCAGGTGGTCCGTGGGGACAAGCTTTCCCGGAGCCCATCTTTGATGGTGAGTTTAAAGTTCTGCATCAAAAACTGGTAGGTGAAAAACATCTTAAATTGATGCTAGAACCTCTATACAAAAGCCACCCAACCAATGTGATGATTGATGGTATTGCCTTTAATGTTGACCTACGTCGCTGGCCTGATGCCTCAGTGAAAACGGTACATCTTGCGTTTAAGCTTGATATTAACGAGTTTCGTGGCAATCAATCGTTGCAGTTGATGATTGATCATATCGAAGCGAAATAGTTGAAGCCAAATAGCGTTATCGTTCACTGAATGAGGTTCATCATTTAGTGCCAAATCCAACAAGCTCTGTTCAAAAACAGGGCTTGTTTCCCTTCCTTTCCTTACAAATTTTACGTGTTTTTTCTGCCCGTCAATTTTATATCCGATTAAGTTATTGAATCTTGGTGTACCACTCTAAAAAATTCTGTATCTCCGTCACACTTTTGAGTACAATTCTCCGGTTAAATTCTACTCATAAATGATGAGCTAAAATGTTTGAAATCAATCCTATAAAAAACCGTCTGCAGGATGTGTCTGAGCGCACAAATATCCTGAGGGGGTATCTTTGACTATGACGCAAAGAAAGAGCGTCTAGAAGAAGTAAACGCAGAATTAGAACAACCGGATGTATGGAACGAACCTGAGCGTGCTCAAGCGCTAGGAAAAGAGCGTTCAGCATTGGAAGCAGTAGTAGAAACGATCGACCAACTTGACCAAGGTGTTGAGGATGTTGATGGCCTATTAGAGCTTGCGGTTGAAGAAGAAGATCAAGAAACGTTCGATGAAATTGAGCCAGAACTGGCCGAGCTTGAAGCTAAGTTAGAGAAGCTGGAATTCCGTCGTATGTTCTCTGGTGATCACGACGCATCAGATTGCTACATCGATTTACAGTCAGGTTCGGGCGGTACAGAAGCTCAAGACTGGACTTCAATGATGTTGCGTATGTACTTGCGTTGGGCAGATTCGAAAGGCTTCAAGACTGAAGTTATCGAAGTGTCTGATGGCGATGTTGCTGGCCTTAAAGGCGCAACGGTACGTATCTCTGGTGAGTACGCTTACGGTTGGTTACGCACAGAGACTGGTGTTCACCGTCTAGTTCGTAAGTCACCATTTGATTCAAGTGGTCGTCGTCATACTTCATTTGCTTCTGCGTTTATCTATCCTGAGATTGATGACAACATTACGATCGACATTAATCCTTCTGACCTACGTATTGACGTATACCGTGCCTCTGGCGCTGGTGGTCAGCACGTAAACACCACGGAATCGGCGGTACGTATTACTCACGTTCCAACTAACACCGTGGTTCAGTGTCAGAATGACCGTTCGCAGCATAAGAACAAAGATCAAGCGATGAAGCAGCTACGTGCTAAGCTTTTTGAACTTGAGATTCAAAAGCAAAATGCTGAAAAACAAGCGAGCGAAGAAACGAAATCAGACATCGGTTGGGGCAGTCAGATCCGCTCTTACGTGCTGGATGATTCACGTATCAAAGATTTACGCACCGGCATCGAAAACCGTAATACTCAAGCGGTTCTTGACGGTGACTTAGACAAGTTTATTGAAGCTAGCCTGAAATCAGGTCTGTAAGCTTTATCAACTATTAAGCTTTACCAATAATATTGGTAAAAATGCCTATATTTTCAAAAATATAGCTGTCCAAATTATAAAAGCAGGGTACATCTCAAATGACTGATGCTGTTCAAAACGAAAATACACAAGAAGCTTCTTCACCTGAAGAGAACAAACTAATCGCTGAGCGCCGTAGCAAGCTGGATCATATCCGCCAAAACTGCAAAGCGAACGGTCACCCAAATGACTTCCGTCGTGAGCACCTAGCTGGCGACCTTCAAGCGGAATTCGGTGAGAAGACCAAGGAAGAGCTAGAAGAGCTTAACCACATCGTTGCGATCGCAGGTCGTATTATGGCGAAGCGTGGTCCATTTCTAGCGATTCAAGAAACTTCTGGTCGTATCCAAGCGTACGCAGCGAAAGACGTTCAAAAAGTGCTGAAAGAGAAGTACCAAGGCCTAGATATCGGTGACATCATCGGTGTTAAAGGGGCGCTTCACAAGTCTGGTAAAGGTGACCTTTACGTGAACATGGAAGAGTTTGAGTTGCTAACCAAAGCACTTCGTCCTCTACCAGAGAAGTTCCACGGCCTAACTGACCAAGAGATGCGTTACCGTCAGCGTTATGTTGACCTAATCGTGAACGAAGACTCTCGTAACACATTCATCGTGCGTTCTAAGCTTGTGTCTTCAATTCGTAACTTCATGAGCTCAAAAGGCTACCTAGAAGTTGAAACGCCAATGATGCACGTGATCCCAGGCGGTGCAACAGCACGTCCATTCATCACTCATCACAACGCACTAGACATCGACATGTACCTACGTGTTGCACCTGAGCTTTACCTTAAGCGTTTAGTAGTTGGTGGTTTTGACCGTGTATTCGAGATCAACCGTAACTTCCGTAACGAAGGTCTTTCTCCTCGTCATAACCCAGAGTTCACAATGATGGAATTCTACCAAGCGTACTCTGACTACAAAGATCTAATGGATCTAACGGAAGAGATGCTAAGCACAGCGGCGATGGACGTTCTTGGTTCTACTTCTATGCCTTACGGCGACGAAACGGTTGAGTTCGGTGGCACTTACGCTCGCATGAGCATGTTCGATGCAATCAAACACTACACACCTGAAAATGCAAACATTCAAGCTCTGACTGAAGATGATCTTCAGAACAGAGAATTGATGGTTAAAATTGCAGAAGAAGTGGGTCTGTACGTTGAGAAGTTCTGGACATGTGGTCAGCTTCTTGAAGAGATCTTTGGTGAAACGGCTGAGCCTCAGCTAATTCAACCAACGTTCATCACGGGTTACCCAGCGGACATCTCTCCACTGGCTCGTCGTAGCGACAGCAACCCATTCTTCACAGACCGCTTTGAGTTCTTCATCGGTGGCCGTGAAGTAGCGAACGGTTTCTCTGAGCTTAACGATGCACAAGACCAAGACGAGCGTTTCAAAGCACAAGTTAACGCAAAAGACGCGGGTGATGACGAAGCTATGTACTACGATGCGGACTACATTACTGCACTAGAGCACGGCCTACCGCCAACAGCGGGTCAAGGTATTGGTATCGATCGTCTAGCGATGCTATTTACTAACACGCACACAATCCGTGACGTGATCTTGTTCCCGGCAATGCGCCCACAAGCGTAATTTTCGCTTATGGGGTGTTACTGCCCGTGTAATTTAAAAGCCACCTTCGGGTGGCTTTTTCGGTTTTTAGCGTCAAAACCTAGCTCGTACCGCACTCTTGATTCGAAAAATGATTATTTATGACATAGTCTTACCATTGAGACAAAAAATCTAAGATAGTCTCATTACTATACGTATCGGATCTGAATACGATCTTGCGGCAACTTTGTACCCGTATGATTCGTTTAACTCGTGTTAGCCTGATTGAAAAAAATAAAAACAGAATAAGGAAGAAGGATGGGAACTCAATTTAAGATGGATTCCTTACCAGGTTCTCTTATCGTCGTTGGTGGTGCGTACGAACCCTGGTTATCAGTGTTAGAACAAGTGGGTTGGCAATGTACCCAGTGTGCAGATTTACGAAAAGCCGATGCCTTAATTACTGATATTGGCCCCTGCATTGGCATTGTGGATCTTAGTCATGATGAGTTTAGCCTTAATGGTATCGCTAACCTCGTGAGCAACAACAAGCAAGTTCGATGGCTTGCTTTTATCCGTGAATCGCAATTGAGCTCAGATACAATCTGCCAATTTATCGTTAACTTCTGTATCGACTTTTTCACGGCACCAATCCCTGATGCTCAGCTATTGAGTACCATTGGTCATCAACTGGGTATGCTCAAACTTGAGCAGAAAGTATGGCCAAACTACGGTATTAACAACAATATGGGCCTACTCGGTGATTCTGTGGCGGTGAAACGCTTGAGAGACCAAGTCAAGCGAATTGGCCCCACAGATGTCAGTATTTTGATTTACGGTGAGAGTGGGACAGGAAAAGAGACAATTGCACGTTCCATTCATCAAAATTCATCGCGAGCTCAGAAACCATTTTTAACTGTGAATTGCCGTGCTCTATCTGAAATGAGGATAGAGACTGAGATGTTTGGTATTTCAGCCCCAGCAACGGCAGCGCCTTGTATGTTGGAAGAAGCCGATGGCGGAACCCTCTTACTCAACGATGTCCTAGCGATGCCTCGTAATCAACAATTGAACCTTTTACGCTTTTTACAAGAAGGAAAAATTGAAACCACGAAGGGAGCTAAGTCGGTTGATGTTCGCATTTTGGCTGCTAACTCTTCTGATATTGAAAAGGCATTGATCGAGGGCGACTTCAATGAAGAGCTTTATCATTACATCAATGTTCTGCGTATTCATGTTCCTAGCTTAAAAGAACGTGTGAGTGATATTTCAGTGCTAGCGAATCATTTTCTGCGTGAGTACTCAAAAGAGTTTAATGCGCAAGCGAAGAGCTTCTCAGACGATGCTATCCGCTCGATGAGTCGCTACCATTGGCCTGGCAACGTTCGTGAATTGATGAATCAGATTAAGCGTGTTGTGTTGATGTCTGATGCTGTCATCATTGAGGATCATCAACTGGATTTACCAAAACAGAATGATGAACGCCGCAGTCTGAAAAGTATACGTGAACGTTCAGAGCGAGATGCTTTACTCATTGTGTTGGAATCTTATGGTGGTCAAGTGTCTTTGGCCGCTAAGGAGCTTGGAGTTTCACGCGCAACTATGTACCGCTTACTCAATAAACATGGTCTTATATCTGAGGGCGTTGTTTAGAACGTTCTATTCATTGACTCTATCCGGTGAGTGAAAATTCAAGGGCCACGTATCATACGTGGCTTTTTTGTTTCTGAAGGATAGTCCGCTGTTCTATAGAGAGAGCCCTAAGATAGATATGCTGTGATTTTATATAATCATAGTGAATATGTTATATGTAAATGAATATGCAACTAATATTTCAGGCGAATGCATTGTTTTAAAAATGTTAACCAATTATCGGTTGAATAATATACTCACTTGGTTAGACTTTAACCGTGAAAGCAACGATTTAACAAAGACTTGTCTGCTTTTACGACCCCATTTCTTTTTGGATTTTTTAGTTAGCTTGGAGGCGCAAATGAAACATTTCGATTTTATACAGCATATTTGCGCGTCGTTTGATCCGTGTACTGACATGGTGACTGATATGTCACACGCATCAGCCATGGCCGATCGAAACACCCAAGATAAACCTAACTAATAGATCCGTACCCTTATTTGGCTGCGGAAAAATAGCAGCTAAGTGAGAAGCCCTCATACTATCTAGAACGCTATTTTTCCTCAGTTTATTCCACAACTGGAGAGTTATTATGCGTCACTCAGTATATTTAAAACTAGCAACAGTTCTTATCCGTGCAGACCTTCGTCGTGAAGAGCGTGAATGGCAACGAAAAGTTCGTCGTAGTTCATATGATCTACCATGGAACAACACCCATTTATTGAGAGATATTGGCCTTGAAGCCGATGGTCGACCAATTGGTTTTTCTGAGCCTGAAGTTGTCACGATTGAGCGCCGAGTACGCCATCTTCGTCGTGTCCTAAGTGCGCGAATACCGACGTAATCTGCGGGGTTGATAGCACCGTTCAACCCCTAAGATAAGTCACAGTGATGGTTATGGCGTCGAAAGTGCAAATTTTTGAACTAGAACTGGCCAAAAAAGAGAAGCTCTTGCTTCTCTTTTTTGCTTTTTTAAGTCGTTATCTAGTAAAGGTAAATAGTTCGGCTAAGCTTTATAGAGCAAGGGAGGCTGACTATGCAGAAGCATCAATTAGACATGTGGTTACATGGAGAGCACAAAGACTCTTATCAGACACCGAAAGTGTACGTTATTGGTTGCTCTGATATCTCAGAATATTTACTGGCGGTGGAGTACAAACACAAGCTAGAACCGGTAAAGCAAGACGGCGAGCCGCTTCACTTTGGATCCTTGGATCAAGTGAAAGAGGAATTACTCCGGCTCGGCTTTGAAAAGGCCTACCTTCGCTTGCACAACGCGTATGATGAGTTTGGTAATGAACCCAACCAAAGCTACTGCGATATTGAACTGGCGCTCAAACCTCATTAGAGAGTATGTTTAACGAGCGTTGTAGTGAGAAATTACTTCTAAATTGAGACGGTTTATAACGTACTGATTTTTTAGCCTATCTATGCTAGATAAAACCTCTATGCGTAATGGCTTTCTATGCGTAATGGGTTGTCAGCAATCTGTGGGTGAATTGAGTTCGTAGATAGAAACCACGAGGTTTGGTCTTTATTGGTTTTCCACTTGCACCGTAAGCTTCTGTTAACACTCGACTGTTGGCGGCTTTTGGTCGCAAATGCAGTGCTTCGCCGTGTCTTGCTGTTATCTGTTCAACATTACCTAACACGATCAGCTCCATGAGCTCTTCCCAATCCCTTTTTAAGATCTCGTCTTCCGCTTGGGTTGGTGTCCACAATAAAGGGGATCCTACATGCCTTTCTGTCAGTGGGATCTCTCTTTCTCCCTCTACCGGGATCCACAACACTTTAGACAGCTTGTTTCGAACGTGACTGGTTTCCCACGTTATGCCTTGCACGCCCATCAATGGCGCGACACAAACAAAGGTGGTTTCGAGTGGCTTCCCTGAATAACCAATCGGGATACTTTTTAGCTCGATCCCGAGCTTGGCAAAATCTTGTTCTGGTTTACTGCCAGCTGGCGCACCCAAGTGCCATTCCAATAGTTGTCCAACCCAGCCTTTATCTCGCTTTAGGTCGTTTGGTACAACCATATTGGCTTCATCGGCGAGCTCTTTGAAGGTCATTCCTGCAATAGCATATGCTCTGTCTAACAGCTCTTGTTGTGTTTGTGGTTCTGGTTTCATAATAAAAGGCATGATCAAAAAAATGATTTTACCAGAAGTTATCACCATATGACGACTGGTTAAGAAATGATCGCCTTGCTAGAAAAGGGATCAAACTCATGGTTATCCACAGGACATGAAGGTAATTAATTGAAATATTAATTTAGTGGATAAATAAACAGGGGTTTGCAGGGGATAAAATGCTTGCTAAATAGGGTTTGAAATGAATCTTTCACTTACTAGTGTGGATAAACATCGGAGTGGTTGATCTTTAACCATGGGTGATTTTTAAAAGATCTTTTTATTTTTTCATGTTTTTAAAATTGATGGATTTGTTTTAATTTATTGATTTTTAATTGTTTTTATTGTCGTTTGGTGGTTTTTTGTTTTTGGTTCTGATAAATCTATGGATTAAAAAAAACGATTGCGGGTAATTCTTCACATAGTTATTCACAGAAAAGGTGAATAAATGTGGTCTATGTCTCACTCTTGTGTGGGTAACTAAGATTTGAGCAAAACTTATCCATATTCGTAGTTATTATTCATAAATATAGCGCTTGTCACGTCACTAAGTTTGCTCCGATTGGGGATATGTGGAAAAATCAGTGTAATTAAAAATTTAGATAGAGGTTGGCCAGTGATAGATGGCGATGGTTACCGATTAAATGTTGGTATTGTAATCTGTAACAACCATGGTCAGGTCTTCTGGGCTAAACGATACGGGCAACATTCATGGCAATTCCCTCAAGGGGGAATAGATGAAGGTGAAACTCCGGAACAGGCAATGTACCGCGAGTTGTATGAAGAGGTTGGCCTTACTAAAAAGGATGTAAAGATCGTCGCGACAAGTCGTCATTGGTTACGCTATAAGCTGCCCAAACGACTGGTTCGGTGGGATTCTAAACCTGTCTGTATTGGACAAAAACAGAAGTGGTTTCTTTTACGCTTAGATTGCGATGAATCGCATATCAATATGCAGCGTGGAAGCACACCTGAGTTTGATGGTTGGCGTTGGGTGAGTTACTGGTACCCAGTTCGACAAGTTGTATCTTTCAAGCGAGATGTTTACCGTCGAGCGATGAAAGAATTCGCATCTTTAGCAATGCCGTTTAAAGAGCGAAAAACAAAAGGAAAGCGCAAATTGCGTAGAGGTTAAGCATGCTCAGCCAACTAAGGGAAATAGTTGAACACGTATCAAGAGTTGAAGATGTGTCGACGGCTCTTGATATTTTGGTTAAAGAGACATGCAGCGCGATGCAGACGGAATGTTGCACCGTGTATTTGGCAAATAATGATATGCAGCGTCTTGAGTTGATGGCAACTCAAGGCCTGATCTTCAAAGGCAATAGTATTCACATTGGTTTTGACGAAGGTTTGGTTGGCCTTGTTAAAAGAAGTGCTGAACCTATTAACCTTGCACAGGCGTCTGCTCACCCTACTTATAAGTTTTTTCCCGAGCTTGGAGAAAAGGTTTATCACTCTTTTCTAGGCACTCCGATTATCTATCGCAAGCAAGTGCTTGGCGTATTGGTCATTCAACAGAAGTCCCCCCGTTTATTCAGTGAGATGGAAGAATCCTTCCTTGTTACACTCTCAGCACAACTTGCGGTTATTGTGGCGCATGCCCAAACTCAAGGCCATTGGCTGTTAGAGCAACAGAAGCTACCTGCGACCAAAGGTATTGCAGCTTCATCGGGTGTGGCGATTGGTGACTTATGGTGGGACAATACTCAGCCTGAACTCACCGATGTTTACCCTGCTTCGACGCTCAATGTTGAAAGGGAGCATGAGCTGTTGGCAGTCGCTGTCGAAAATGCTCTCAATGATTTTAAGCGAATGCGAAAGCGTTTAGATAGTGAAATCAATAAAGACGCGTTGGCGATCTTTGATCTGTTTACTCACTTACTCAACGATCCCATGTTACGTAAGGATCTCAAGAGTCAAATTCAGAAAGGCGACAAAGCCGATTGGGCATTGAGACAGGTTGTTGAGAGTTACTCTAACCGTTTTGCTCGTATGTCAGATGTGTACCTTCGGGAGAGAGCGCAAGACGTCCGAGAGCTTGGTCAAAGACTGCTCTATTTCCTCCACAATTCTGAACATGAACTTCGCACGTTAGATAAACCGATTATTTTGGTGGTTCGTGAGTTAACGGCCTCTGTATTAGCGTCTATTCCTAAAGAAAAACTATTAGCGGTTATTTCCTTGGAAGGGGCGGCGAACTCGCACGCAGCGATTTTATCTCGAGCTTTGGGTATTCCTTCTGTTATGGGAGTTAACCTTAATCTTTCGCAAGCTAATGGTAAGCAAGCGATTGTTGACGGGTATAGCGGCGAGATCTTTATTGAGCCGACTAAAAACCTGCTCAAAGAGTATCGGGGGCTGATTCTAGAAGAGAGTGAGCTCTCCTCTATGGTCAATCGAGAACTGTACTTACCGGCAAAAACGAAAGACGACAAGCAAGTCGAGATTCTGCTTAATGCGGGCTTGAGTGCAGACACTAACATCGCTATCAACCAAGGGGTTGATGGGGTTGGTCTGTATCGAACCGAAATTTCTTTCTTGTTGCAGCAAAGGTTTCCGTCAGAGGACGAACAATTCAAACAGTATCGTTCTGTGCTTGCGAGTTACCCTGAGAAGCAAGTGGTGATGCGAACCTTGGATATTGGTGGAGATAAGGCGTTACCTTACTTCCCAATAGAAGAAGATAATCCATTCCTTGGTTGGCGTGGTATTCGTTTTACCCTTGATCACCCCGACATCTTTATTATTCAGTTACGTGCCATGCTACGTGCGAGCTGTGAAAGCCATAACTTGAGTATCTTGCTGCCGATGATTTCTGGTGCGCAGGAGCTGGATGACGCGTTCCAACTGATTGAACAAGCGTATGACGAAGTGCATGAGCTTGATAACCGAGTGCGTATGCCGCGTATCGGTATCATGATTGAAGTGCCATCCATGCTTTACCTTCTTCCGCTTATTGCGGATAAAGTTGATTTCGTTTCGGTGGGCACCAATGACTTAACTCAATATTTATTGGCGGTTGACCGGAACAATTCCCGTGTCTCTGATGTCTATGAATCGATGCACCCTGCAGTGATCATGGCATTGAAACATATCCATGATACTTGTAAGCAATATCAATTGCCGGTGTGTATATGTGGAGAGCTTGCGGGTGATCCAATGGGTGCATTGCTCTTGATTGGGTTAGGGTATGAGACGTTAAGTATGAACACCTCAAATGTCGCAAGGACTAAGTATTTGATTCGTCAATCTAAGCTTAGTGAACTGCAAGATTTGGCAAATGAGGCGCTATCAAAACCGTATGGAAGTGACATCTATAGTATGATGCTCAACTATTTCGAAGAGCGTGAATTTACAGGCTTCATTCGAGCGGGTAAAAAATAGGATTTAACGTGTCATATGAACTGACAGGCTTGCTAGCAGGCCTTGGTGCTATTGTTGGTGTTTTAGCTGGCTTGCTAGGCATTGGTGGTGGTTTGCTGGTGGTTCCTGCTTTACTCTTTTTGCTTCCTAAAGCGGGTATCCCTCAAGAGTTTGCGATGCAAATGGCATTGGCTACCTCGTTATCAACCATCATCGTTACGTCGGGATCGTCTGCGATTAACCATTTAAAATTGGGTAACGTAGAGATATTTGTCGTTAAATGGTTGATGCCCGGAGTGGTGGTCGGTGGCTTCCTAGGTTCTTTCGTGGCCGATGTGATTCCAGCTCAATACTTACCAAAAGTCTTTGGTGTGATTGTCTTGGTATTGGCGTTGCAAATGCTGTTGTCTATTCGCTCTAAGAGCCAAAAGTCGATGCCGGGTTCAGCTAAAACCGTGTTGTGTGGTGGCGGTATTGGTTTGGTATCAAGTTTAGCGGGCATTGGCGGTGGGTCTTTGTCGGTACCTTTCCTCAACCATCACGGTGTGGAAATGCGTAAAGCCGTCGGCTCATCTTCGGTATGCGGTTGTGTTATCGCGATTTCGGGAATGCTAGGTTTCATTTGGCATGGATCTTCTGTCGATGATCTTCCTGCGTATAGCTTAGGTTATGTTTATCTGCCGGCTTTGATAGCGATATCTTGTACCTCAGTACTGACCACACGAGTTGGCGCTAAACTGGCCACTCAATTGCCAACCCCCGTGCTGAAGAAATTCTTTGCGGTATTTTTAATGTTTATAGCAGCCACTATGCTGCTGTAGTGTCTTTTCTGTTAGCTGTTGAGTTAACCGTTATTCAATTTTAGATAGAGAGCCAAGTATGTCTCAGGGTTTTATCGAATTCCCAAATATCGATCCTGTTCTTATTGAACTAGGACCAATCTCAGTTCGTTGGTACGGCCTAATGTACCTTGTCGGTTTTATGTTTGCTCTTTGGTTAGCAAATCGCCGAGCTGATCAACCCGGTAGTGGTTGGACTCGAGAGCAAGTATCAGACCTACTGTTTGCTGGCTTTCTAGGTGTGGTGCTTGGTGGTCGTATTGGCTACGTACTTTTCTACAACTTTGGCCTTTTCATTGATGATCCACTCTACCTATTTAAAGTATGGACTGGCGGTATGTCTTTCCACGGTGGTTTGCTTGGTGTGATCACCGCGATGCTTTGGTATGCCAAAAAGAACGGTCGAACCTTTTTTGGTGTCGCAGACATGATTGCACCATTGGTTCCATTTGGTTTAGGTATGGGACGTATGGGCAACTTCATGAATAGTGAGCTATGGGGTCGTGTGACTGATGTGCCATGGGCGATTGTATTCCCTAACGGTGGTCCGCTTCCTCGTCACCCATCTCAGCTTTATGAAATGGCGCTTGAAGGTATTGTACTGTTCTTCATCTTGAACTGGTTCATCAAAAAGCCGCGTCCTCTTGGTTCTGTATCAGGGTTATTCCTAGCAGGATATGGTACATTCCGCTTCCTAGTTGAATACGTACGTGAACCTGATGCTCAGCTAGGTTTGTTCGGTGGATTTATCTCTATGGGACAAATTTTGTCACTGCCAATGGTTATCATCGGTGTGTTGATGATGGTTTGGGCATACAAGCGTGGTCACTACAAAGATGAATTACCACAACAAACGAAGTAAGGAATTGGTGTGAAACAGTATTTAGATCTCTGTCAGCGTATCGTTAATGACGGTACTTGGATTGAAAATGAACGCACAGGCAAGCGCTGCCTAACCGTAATCAATGCTGACCTTGAATATGATGTTGGTAATAACCAATTCCCACTGGTAACAACACGTAAAAGTTTTTGGAAAGCCGCAGTTGCCGAGCTGCTTGGCTATATACGTGGTTACGACAATGCTGAAGATTTTCGTAAGCTAGGGACTAAAACTTGGGATGCGAATTCTAACCTGAATGAAGCATGGCTAAATAACCCTTACCGCAAGGGTGAAGACGACATGGGCCGTGTTTATGGCGTTCAAGGACGTGCATGGGCAAAACCTGACGGCGGTCATATCGACCAACTGAAGAAGATTGTTGATGATCTAACAAACGGTATTGATGACCGCGGCGAGATCTTAAACTTCTATAACCCAGGTGAGTTCCACATGGGTTGTTTGCGTCCGTGTATGTACAGCCATCACTTCTCTCTACTTGGTGACACTTTGTACCTAAACAGTACTCAGCGCTCTTGTGATGTTCCATTAGGTCTGAACTTCAACATGGTTCAAGTGTATGTGTTCCTAGCAATCATGGCGCAAATCACGGGTAAGAAAGCGGGTGTGGCTTACCACAAGCTGGTTAATGCTCATATCTACGAAGATCAACTCGCACCTATGCGTGATATCCAGTTGAAGCGTGAGCCTTTAGCAGGGCCAACATTCCATATCAATCCTGAGATTAAGTCTTTAGAAGATTTGGAAACGTGGGTGACGATGGATGACTTCTGGGTTGAAGGCTACGAATGCCACGAAGCGATTAAGTACCCATTCTCGGTTTAATCTAATCTGCTTTGTTTGACTGACTGACTGACTGATTGATCGAAAGGCTGCCTCTGTGCAGCCTTTTTTATTTCTGATGCTTGGCTTGCTTACTATTCGTAAAACCAATAATCTTGAGTGGTCTTTTCTAACCACAGAACTACTATGACTCGCTCGCATTGCTTTGTATTGCAACACGACTTTCCTATTTCTTTCTACCCTGATAAAAACCAGTTGGTGATTGATAGTGAAGAGATTCATTTAGAGCCACTACAAGCAAGGCTGCTCAGCTATTTCATCGACAAGCGCGGGCAAGTGGTTAGTACGCAGCAGATAGCTGCTGATGTGTGGCAAAGAACTCAAGTGTCTGACAACTTGGTCAGACAGGTCATCAGTTTACTGCGCAGTCAGCTTCAGGATAAAGTACGTCCGTATCGCATCATTCAGACCATTCCTAAGCAAGGTTATCTGTTCGATATTGAGATAATTCAGCCTAGCGTTGAGACTACTCCCGTAGTAGAAATTCCCCCACCTGAAATCAAAGTTGTTTCTAAGCCTAAAAATAAAACCATCGCCCTGATTACAACCGCAGTATTCTCTATTGGCTTAATAGCAACTTGGGCGTGGCAAATTGATGTCTCAACCAATGACACAGCTGTTATTTCTGCGCCTCAAAGTGATGTGATTCCCGTTTATATCCATGACATAACACTCGATTCTGCGGACGATTATGAGATGTCGGAAAGCGTGTACAACTACCTATTCTACGGGCTGAACTCAGCGAGAAATTTATCGGGTTACCACTTCTCTCAGCTCTCGAAACAGGGCAAGCAATCACTTGCCAATAATGGTGTCGAACTCAAAGGTTGGCTCAAGCAAAAGGGCAGTAATTATATACTGAGCGTGCTGATACAAAACAACCGCCAGCCCAATCAAAGCCAGAAAGTGGAAAAGAGCTTTAGCCAAGATAACTTCTTTGATGCCATTGGGGATGTGATTCTTGAGATTAAAGCCATTATTGCCCCAATGAGTTCAGAATACGGTGTCGTCAGTCATCGAGTGACTTCTATTGATAACTACGACGATTGGAAGGTTATTTCAGAGGGAATATCGCTTTTCTACCAAGGCAAAGGTGGACAGCCATTTGCAGAGATCGCACTTCAGTTGGATACGATTCAACAGCAAGGAAGAGACAATTATTTGGTCAATGCCTTATTGTCGTATTCGGAATCTTTGGCTTATTTGCAAAGTCATGAGCAAGAAGATCGCGAACATGCACTGCAACTGGCAAAGCAAGCCTTTGAGATGAACCCACGTTGTGATATTGCCAACCTTACCTTGGGTCTTGCACTGTTAATCAACCAACATGCCAATCAAGCTTTCCCTTACCTTTTTTATGCGGCCGAAAGTACACCGAGCCCTATCAGTTTTTATCTACTTAGTGTGGCTGACAAGCTGTCGGATAACCCAGAAGGTTCGCAATACAACTATCAGCGCTATACCGAAGTGAAAAAAGAGTATAATGGCCAACTGTTTGATCTTATTGAATCTTTATAAAAAACAAACCTTTCCTAAACCACATAATTCTCTTTGAAGTGAAGACGTTGAGTTACCGCTAATAGTAACGGCTCTTCCGCAAGGTTTCCTTGTGCTAACAGGCTTCTCAACATGTTTGATTATTGTTTGGACTCAGGCTCGATTGCCTTGCATCAAGCGTAAAAACATCGACTTCCACATACTGGTAACCAAATCATTAATTATTTGGGGTACACACATGTTGAAGAAGTTTGCTTTTCAGATCATTCCAATTCAGATCTTCTTATTCGTCTTTTGGTTCAAAAATGGCTTTGTTGATAAAGTGATGGGCGGCGTGCTTGGCTTTATTACGCCAGATACCGCTTATTCAGGTGATACTTGGGCTGGCTGGAAAGGCTATATTGTAGGAACTTGGGATAAGAGCCAAATCGGTCATGCTCTACTGAGTCCAACATTCGATTTTATGTTCCCTATTCTGATTGGTTTGCAATGTGTACCGTTTTTACTGGTTATTCGTTCGGTATTTGCAGGTGAGTTCATGTCTGGCAAGGAGCGTCCGTGGTTACTTTATGCTGCCTTTGCTTCTTTATTTGTGACTGCTTGTATGGCTTTCACTCAAACCATCACAGGCGCAAGCGACGGGCAGTATCTATGGCAACTTATCGGCTTTGGCATGGTTGCCATTATGTATCTGCGTAATGAGCAAGGTAAGTAAGCGTTGTTTAGATGCGGGATACGAAGGGTAGCTAGATACGAGTAAACGAGATGCGGGATACGAAGAGCGTCTTTAAATTTGAGTCAGTGAGATACTGAATATCAAACGCAGATAATGAGAGGCAGTCGCTTTTCGTTACTCGTTCACTCGCATCCCACATCTGCCTTTCAGAAAAGAAAAAGCCCGCAACCTAGGAGGTTGCGGGCTTTGCTATAAGCGATGTTTGTTTTGCTATTAAGCAGTCAGTGCTAACACGCTACCTGGCAGTACAAGGAATACCGCAACAAGATAACCAGCTACTACAGCTTTATTTTTCACTGCCATGTCTGAAATGATGTCAGCTGCTTTCACTGGCAGTTCACGTAGGAACGGAATACCAAAGATGAATACCGTTGCCATGATGTTGAACACCAAGTGTACTAGAGCAATCTGTAGTGCGAATACTGCGAACTCACCAGATACTGCTGTAGCTGCAAGTAGAGCCGTAATACATGTACCGATGTTTGCACCCAAAGTGAATGGGTAAACGTCACGTACTTTAAGAACACCTGAACCTACTAGTGGAACCATCAAGCTTGTTGTTGTAGAAGAAGACTGAACAAGGATAGTCACGATAGAGCCAGAAGCGATACCGTGGATAGGACCACGACCGATTGCGTTCTTTAGAATCTCACGAGCACGGCCAACCATTAGGCTCTTCATTAGCTTACCCATTACCGTGATAGCTACGAAGATAGTCGCGATACCTAGAACGATAAGCATAACCCCACCAACAGTGTCGCCAAACGTTGATAGTGGTTCTTTAATCGCACTTACAACAGGCTTAGTGATTGGCTTGATGAAGTTAAGACCACCCATGCTCATATCACCTGTTGCTAGCATCGGTGATACTAACCAGTGAGAAATTTTCTCTAGAATACCAAACGCCATCTCTAGTGGTAGGAAGATAGCAACGGCTAATAGGTTAAAGAAGTCGTGAATCGTCGCACTTGCGAATGCACGTTTGAACTCATCTTTACAACGAACATGACCAAGGCTAACTAGCGTATTGGTTACCGTAGTACCAATGTTCGCACCCATGATCATAGGGATTGCTAGCTCAACAGGTAAACCACCTGCCACAAGGCCAACGATAATTGAAGTAACTGTACTTGATGATTGAATAAGTGCTGTTGCTACTAAACCAATCATTAAGCCTGCAACTGGGTGTGAAGCAAATTCGAAAAGAACTTTTGCTTGCTCGCCTGTTGCCCATTTGAAGCCTGTACCAACCATTGAAACTGAAAGTAATAGTAGGTAAAGCATGAATGCCAAGTTAGCCCAGCGTAGCCAACGAGTTGTGCTCGAGATAGGCGCTGCTGCAGTAGTAGCTTGGTTCATAATGTTTTCTCCATTGGACCGTTTTAGTCTGTGTTTGGTCTGTTTGTTTAATCTGAGCGTGATGTTAGAGAACAAATATTTCAGTAATATTACATTTTGGTTTAGGTGAGACTTTTTTGTGATGATTTGCTCTTTAAATATTTGCTCTTGAAATGGTGTTGGTTTAACTTGTTGTTTTTAAAGTGTTTTGTTCGTGTTTTTGATAGGTGATATAGATCTTAAAAGTTAGAGAAAAATTGAAAATAATCGTTGAAATATTACATTATGAAATCAGACACTTCGTAAAAATAAGTAGTAATTGATAGTTAGGTGTGGTTTTTCCGAGTTTGTTGAGTGGAGGTGTCATATTTGATATAACAGGTTATCTTCTCTTTTTTACGGCACATTTATGTCGCATCTCAACTATAACCACCTTTATTACTTCTGGATGGTTTGCAAGCAAGGCTCTGTTACTAAAGCTGCAGAAGCCCTATTCCTAACACCACAAACGGTAACTGGTCAGATAAAAGCCTTAGAAGAGCGTATGGACGGCAAGCTAACTAAGCGTAATGGTCGCAGTGTTGAGCCGACAGAGCTTGGGCAGTTGGTCTTTAAATATGCCGATCGTATGTTTGGCCTGAGTTACGAGATGCTGGATATCGTGAATTATAGCCAGCACTCCAATATTCTGTTTGATGTTGGCGTCGCGGATGCACTGTCCAAAAGATTAGTCAGCAAGATATTGATGTCGACAATCCCACCCGATAACAGCATTCATTTACGCTGCTTTGAATCGACTCATGAAATGCTACTTGAACAACTTTCTCAGCATAAGCTCGATATGATTTTGTCAGACTGCCCGGTGGATTCTAGCCAAAGCCCAGGCCTGTTTAGTAAAAAGTTGGGTGAGAGTGGTATGAGCTTTTTCAGTTCAGGTAATGTGGAAGGTGTTAACTTTCCTGCTGTATTAGAACAAAAGAAACTGTTAATCCCAGGAAGTCGAACTTCGATGGGGCGTAAAGTACTGCAATGGTTTGATAGACAAGGACTTAAGCCTGATATTTTGGGTGAGTTTGATGACGCGGCATTGATGAAGGCTTTCGCTCGTTACCACCACGACGCTATTTTCTTAGCGCCTACGCTATATATGTCAGAGGTTGAGGAAGATACGTCATTGCAATTGTTGGGGGGAATCGAGGAGTTAAAAGAGGAGTACTACGTCATATTTGCTGAGAGGATGATCCAACATCCAGCAGTAAAAAATGTATGTGACGCAGATTTTAGCAAATTGTTCGAGTGAGCTTGTTTGTTAATGAATTGATATCGATTATCATGACTTCATAATCTGCCGGAAATACAGATAACCCGGACTTGGCGTAAAGGTTGTATGGAGCCAAACTATGAACTTAAAAGAGATGGAGAAGAATTCAGCACAAGCTGTGATTCTACTCAAAGCCATGGCCAATGAGCGTCGCTTACAGATTCTGTGCCTATTGCATGGTACTGAGCTGTCGGTTGGGGAGTTGTGTGGCAAGTTGGAATTGAGTCAATCTGCTTTATCTCAACATCTTGCTTGGTTGAGAAGAGATGGTTTGGTCGAAACTCGCAAAGAAGCTCAAACAGTGTATTACACATTGAGCAGTGAAGAAGTAAAAGCGATGATTAACCTACTGCATGGTATGTACTGCAAGTAGTTTATTGCTGGTGGGGGAAGTGATTTCTTACCAGGGGTAGGGTCGACACAAGGAAGTGTCAGTATTTCATGTCGAACGTTAGTGCCTATCAGCAAACCGCATATCTTTAAGTAAACCAAGTAACGCTCAGCAAGAAAAATCTCTGTGTTACTCAAAATTTAGATATAAAAAAACCGGCCGAGGCCGGTTTTTTTCGTTTTGCGTTGTAATCAAATTTCTATTAAAGAGCTTTGATTGCAGCAGCGAAACGAGACTTATGACGTGCAGCTTTATTCTTATGAATAAGGCCTTTAGTCGCCATGCGGTCTAGAAGAGGTGTAACTTCTACAAGAGCAGCAGTTGCAGCTTCTTTATTGCCAGCTTCAATAGCTGCAATAGTTTTTTTCATGTAAGTGCGCATCATAGAACGACGGCTAGCATTGTGCTGGCGACGTTTCTCAGCTTGGATAGCGCGCTTCTTAGCAGATTTACTGTTTGCCAAGGTCTAACTCCCAAAAACTTAGTTCGGTGACAATTTAAGGGCGAGGACTATCCCTCATAGGCGCTTAATTGTCAAATGATTTGTGCAAAAACCAATCGTAGCCAAACAAACTTTGGTATGGAAAGGTCATCGCGGTTAAGATGGCGGGGATTCTAACAGCATTTTTAGACCAATGCTAATAAATATGCTTCTTAGGACAGGATAGTATTTATCCTCGCTTGAAAGTAATCAACCAGTGTCAGAGGTTTGTGTGAGTAAACGACTATTAAAGTCAGGCCTGATTGTCAGTGCAATGACTTTTGTTTCCCGCGTATTGGGGCTAGTACGTGATGTAGTAGTAGCAAATTTGATGGGAGCAGGAGCGAGTGCCGACGTATTTTTCTTCGCTAATAAAATCCCTAATTTCTTACGTCGACTTTTCGCAGAAGGTGCCTTTTCTCAAGCGTTTGTTCCTGTATTAACAGAATATCACGCTGCAGGTGATAAAGATAAGACTCGAGATTTAATTGCCAAAGTATCGGGCACGCTCGGGGTACTAGTTTCTATCGTCACCGTTATCGGGGTGTTGGGCTCGGGTGTCATCACTGCGATGTTTGGCGCAGGTTGGTTTATCGATTGGTTAAATGATGGCCCAGCAGCACCAAAATTTGAGCTGGCGAGCTTTATGCTCAAGATTACCTTTCCTTATTTATGGTTTATCACCTTTGTTGCTTTATCTGGTGCAATCCTCAATACCATGGGCAAATTTGCGGTTTCGTCATTTACCCCTGTGTTCCTGAACGTAATGATCATAGGTTCAGCATGGTTTATCTCTCCTAATTTAGAACAACCCGAAATTGGCTTGGCCATCGGTGTGTTTCTTGGTGGTTTAGTCCAGTTCCTTTTCCAAATGCCTTTCTTGATTAAAGCGGGTGTGTTGGTTAAACCGAAGTGGGGGTGGAGAGATCCCGGTGTAGTTAAGATCCGCACGCTAATGATCCCTGCCTTGTTTGGTGTGTCAGTGAGCCAAATCAACTTGTTGTTCGATACCTTCATTGCCAGCTTTCTAGCAACCGGCTCTATCAGTTGGCTATATTATTCGGATCGATTATTGGAATTCCCACTCGGTTTGTTTGGTATTGCTATTGCGACGGTTATTCTTCCTGCTTTGTCGCGTAAACACGTAGACGCTCAAGGGGAAGGGTTTGCTCATACAATGGACTGGGGCGTGCGCATGGTTTTATTGCTAGGTATTCCTGCTATGTTAGGTCTTATTGTTTTAGCCAAGCCTATGCTGATGGTGCTCTTCATGCGTGGCGAGTTTTCACCACATGATGTACAGCAGGCTTCCATGTCTTTGGTGGCATACGCTTCAGGCTTGCTTAACTTCATGTTGATTAAAGTGTTGGCTCCGGGCTATTACTCACGTCAAGATACTAAAACCCCTGTGAAGTACGGCATCATTGCGATGGTCACTAACATGGTGTTCAACGCGATCTTCGCTTATTTCTATGGTTATGTTGGTTTGGCAATCGCAACGGCGTTATCTGCGTTCGTGAATATGACTCTACTTTATCGTGGTCTGCATATAGCGGGTGTTTATCGTTTAACCAAGACTACATTGTTGTTTAGCCTTAAATTATTAGTATCTGGAACTGTGATGGTTGGCGTGATTTTATGGCAACTAGACAATATGCAGCTGTGGCTTGATTGGAGCTTCAACCAAAGAGCGTTGACGCTAACAGGGTTGATCGCACTTGGTGGCTTTGCTTATATTGTGTCGGTACTGGTTTTAGGTATCCGAGTAAAACATTTAAAAGCAGCGACAGATTAATACTGATTAGTATATAATCCGTCGGTTTCACACAATAAATGATGCAAATAACAGGTTTTAGCTGATCACAATGGAACTGATCCGAGGTATACACAATATTAAAGCACAGCATCATGGCTGTGTATTAACCATAGGTAACTTCGATGGTGTTCATTTAGGGCATCAAGAGGTTCTGAGTCAGGTTTCTAAACAAGCTACAGCACTGGGACTCCCTTCTGTTGTCATGACGTTTGAACCGCAACCTATGGAGTTGTTTGCTAAAGGTCGAGCGCCAGCGCGTTTAACTCGCTTACGAGATAAGTACGTGCAATTGAGCAAGCTAGAGATTAGTCGTTTATTGTGTGTGAATTTCAATCAGTATTTTGCAAGCTTGTCTGCGGAAGCGTTCATTAAGGATCTTTTGGTTGATAAGCTTGGTGTGAAATTCTTGGTGGTTGGTGACGACTTTTGCTTTGGCAAAGGCCGAACAGGTAATTTCGCTATGCTTAAAGAAGCGGGCGAAAAATATGGTTTTGAGGTGGTGAGCACCCAAAGCTATTGCTTAAACCAATTACGAGTAAGCAGCACTGAGATACGAAATGCGTTAGCGGCCAATGACTTGGCTTCTAGTGCTACCATGCTTGGGCGTGACTACAGTATCAGTGGTCGTGTTTCTCATGGTCGTAAACTAGGGAGAACTATCGGTTTCCCTACCGCTAATATTCCATTAAAACGTTGTGTTTCTCCTGTGTCGGGAGTGTATGTTGTTGAAGCATTAGATATCGACGGTGTTCCTGTCGGTGGTGTTGCTAATATTGGACAACGACCAACAGTTAATGGTGTAAGGCAGCAATTAGAAGTACATTTTTTTGACTTTAAAGCCAATTTATATGGTAAACAGTTAGAAGTGCGACTTTTGCACAAACTGCGCGACGAGATAAAGTTTGAGTCGTTCGACGCATTAAAGAATCAAATAGAATTGGATGCTGAAGCCGCAAGGGTGTGGCTGCTTCAGCTAAAGAATTAGTCGGATAATTCCACCGATTAACATAATGTCTAACTTCGCCCAATATAACGGAATTAAGAATCGATGAGTGATTATAAAGATACCCTGAACTTACCAGAAACAGGGTTCCCAATGCGTGGCAATCTGGCAAATCGTGAACCAGAAATGCTTAAGCGTTGGTACAAAGAAGACCTTTACGGTGAGATCCGTAAGGCAAAGAAAGGTAAAAAATCTTTCGTACTGCATGATGGCCCTCCATACGCGAACGGCGACATTCACATTGGCCACGCGCTGAACAAGATTCTTAAAGACATTATTATCAAATCTAAGACCCTTTCTGGTTTTGATGCACCGTACATCCCTGGTTGGGACTGTCACGGTCTTCCAATCGAGTTGATGGTTGAGAAGAAGAAAGGTAAGCCTGGTCAGAAGATTTCAGCGGCAGAATTCCGCGAAGAGTGTCGTAAGTACGCTGCGGGCCAAGTTGAAGGTCAGAAAGAGAGCTTCAAACGTCTTGGTATCATGGGCGAGTGGGATAAACCTTACCGCACTATGGATTTTGGAACTGAAGCGAACATCATTCGTTCTCTAGGCAAAATCGCAGACAAAGGTCACCTTCTTAAAGGTTTCAAACCAGTTCACTGGTGTACTGACTGTGGCTCTGCTTTGGCTGAAGCTGAAGTTGAATATAAAGATAAAGTGTCTCCATCTATCGATGTGAAATTTACAGCAGCTGACGAAGCGGCTCTACTAGAGAAATTTACTCTAGCGGAAGGTCACGCGGGTCAGGGCGAAATCTCTATCGTTATTTGGACGACAACACCATGGACTCTGCCGGCTAACCGCGCAGTATGTCTACGTGATGATCTTGAATACGTACTTATCCAAGTTGAAGCGAATGGCGAACAGCCTGCTCAACGTATCGTTGTTGCTTCTGAACTAGCAAAAGACGTAATGGATCGTGCGGGTATCGAGCACTTCCATAACCTTGGTTTTGCTACTGGTGCTGATCTTGAGCTTTCTCAATTCAACCACCCGTTCTACAACTTTACGGTTCCTGCTGTTCTTGGCGACCACGTTACAACGGACTCTGGTACTGGTGTGGTTCATACCGCTCCTGGTCACGGTCAAGAGGATTTCGTGGTTGGTAAGAAGTACAACCTAGAAATTGCTAACCCAGTAGGTTCTAACGGCGTTTACCTGCCAGATACTGAGCTATTTGCTGGTCAGCACGTATTCAAAGCGAACGACTCTGTTTTAGAAGTTCTAAAAGAGAAGGGTGCACTACTGCATCACCACGCTTACGAGCACAGCTACCCACACTGTTGGAGACACAAAACTCCAATCATCTTCCGTGCAACACCACAATGGTTCATCTCTATGGATCAAGCTGGCCTACGTGCAAAAGCACTAGAGTCAACGAAGAGTGTTGAATGGATGCCAGAATGGGGTCAAAGCCGTATCGAAGGTATGATCGAAGGTCGCCCTGAGTGGTGTATCTCTCGTCAACGTACTTGGGGTGTGCCAATTGCTCTGTTTGTTCATAAAGAAACATCAGAACTTCACCCAGATAGCCCAGCGCTTATTGAAAAAGTAGCGAAGCTTGTGGAAGAAAAAGGCATTCAAGCTTGGTGGGATGTAGATGCTGCTGAACTGATGGGGGCTGAAGACGCTGACAAGTACGAGAAAGTACTTGATACGCTAGACGTATGGTTCGACTCAGGTGTAACGCACTTCTCTGTTGTTGACTCTCGTGAAGAGTACAACTTCCCGAATGAAGAAAGAACGCACAGTGCTGATCTTTACCTTGAAGGTTCTGACCAACACCGTGGCTGGTTCCAGTCTTCTTTGATTTCATCTATCGCGATGAAAGACGAAGCACCATACAAGCAAGTGCTAACGCACGGTTTCGTGGTTGATGGTAACGGCCGTAAGATGTCTAAATCTATCGGTAACGTTGTTGCTCCTAAAGATGTAACCAACAAGCTAGGCGCAGATATTCTACGTCTATGGGTTGCTTCTACGGATTACACTAACGAAGTTGCGGTTTCTGACGAGATTCTTAAGCGTTCTGCTGATGCTTACCGTCGTATTCGTAACACGGCTCGTTTCTTCCTAGCGAACTTGAACGGTTTCAACCCTGAAACTGACCTAGTGCCTGCTGAAGAAATGGTAGCACTTGATCGCTGGGCTGTTGGCCGTGCTCAAGCTGCACAAGAAGAGATCGTTAAAGCATACGGTGAGTACAACACTCACGGTGTAACTCAACGTCTAATGCAGTTCTGTTCTATCGAAATGGGTTCTTTCTACCTAGACGTAATTAAAGACCGTCAGTACACAGCAAAGCAGGGCAGCCATGCTCAACGTAGCTGCCAAACGGCGCTTTACTACATCGTAGAAGCTCTAGTTCGTTGGATGGCTCCTATCATGTCGTTCACTGCAGATGAAATCTGGAACGAGATGCCAGGCGAACGCGACACGTTTGTATTCACAGGTGAGTGGTTCGAAGGCCTATTTGGTCTTGCTGACGACGAAGAGCTAAGCAACGAATTCTGGACTGAAATCCAGTCAGTTCGTGGCGCAGTGAACAAGCTTCTTGAAGATGCTCGTAAAGAGAAAACAATCGGTGGCGCTCTGCAGGCTGAAGTTACTCTATACGCTGACGATGCACTAGCGGCTAAAATCAACAAGCTAGAAGATGAGCTACGTTTCGTACTTATTACTTCTGCTGCGGTTGTTAAACCACTTAGCGATAAGTCTGATACAGCTCAAGCGACAGACGTTGAAGGTCTGTACGTTGAAGTTGCAGCAACTGAAGCTGAGAAGTGTGACCGTTGCTGGCACCACACTCCAGATGTAGGCACAATTGAAGGCCACGAGAAAGTTTGTGGTCGTTGTGTGTCGAACATCGACGGTGAAGGCGAAGTGCGTAAGTACGCATAACGACTCAGAGAAATACTGAACTTTTTGTAAAAATCATAGCCCCAGTACCAACTGGGGTTATTTTTAATTATAGGAAATGTGTTTAGCCAAGTTTGGTAATCAAGGTCACTTAAATTGAGTAACAGTGAATACCAACTTCGTAAATACTAGGAATAGAAATGAGTGAAGTTTCGTTAAAACAATCTGGTGTGCGTTGGTTATGGTTGGCCCTACTGGTCTTCCTTGCTGATATCGGTATCAAACTCTTTGTTATGGACAACATGGGTTATGGCTGGGCAAACCGCATTGAGGTGTTGCCATTCTTTAACTTTTTGTACGTGCATAACTACGGTGCAGCATTTAGCTTCTTGAGTGATCAAAGTGGTTGGCAGCGCTGGTTATTTACTGGTATCGCATTTGCGGTAACGGGGATGCTGACGTACTGGATGAGCAAGCTACCAGCAACAGATAAGTGGAACAACATTGCTTATGCGATCATCATTGGTGGCGCTGTTGGTAACGTGTTCGACCGTGTTGTACATGGCTTTGTCGTCGATTACTTAGACTTCTATTGGGGTACTTACCACTGGCCTGCATTTAACCTAGCGGATATGGGAATCTGTATCGGCGCCGCGATGATCATCCTAGATGGTTTCCGCAAGAAAGATGAAAGCAAATAGGCGACTCAGGTATTAATGAGTATTAACTAAATCGCTTTGAATTAGATTGCCCTAAAGTCAGTCTATGACTCACAGAATGGAATAGCCCTAAGCGCTGTCGGTTGATTCCGGCGGCGCTTTTTTTTATGCTTCAGTCAACAAGGAAGCAAAGCACAGCGCATTCTCAAATAATAAAGAAATCTAAGGAAAGTAACGTGGCAGCAATTAAAAATGATTCAGCAGTAACTCTACATTTTACGATTAAAATGAAGGATGGTTCAGTTGCCGATAGCACCGAAAATATGGGTAAGCCTGCAAAGTTCGTGATGGGTGATGGCAGCCTAAGTGAGAACTTTGAACAGTGCCTGATTGGCCTTGAAATGGGGGCTGAAAAGTCTATCGAATTGAAGGCGGAAGACGCGTTTGGTATGCCAAATCCAGATCATATTCATCATATGGATCGTGCTAAGTTTGTTGGCGATTCTGAAGTCGAGGTTGGCACTATTATGGCTTTCTCTGGTCCTGATGGTATGGAAATTCCAGGTATTATCACTGAGATCGCGGGTGATTCAGTGACGGTTGATTTTAATCACCCATTAGCCGGCCAAGACGTTACGTTTGACGTCAACATCTTAGCGGTGGAATAACGATAGAATAACATCGCCTTACAGGTGTGGCGCAACCCAGAGCTTCACTGTCTGGGCGCTTCACTGTAGAATGCGAACCTCGCTGACAGCGAACTCTATAGAAAAAACCTTAGTACCGCGGTAAATGATGAGCAATGAAATGAAAATAATGTTAGCTAACCCTCGTGGCTTTTGTGCCGGTGTCGATCGTGCGATCAGCATCGTAGAGCGCGCACTAGAAATGTATCAGCCACCGATCTATGTTCGCCATGAAGTGGTGCACAACCGCTTTGTTGTTGAGGGGCTCAAGCAGCGTGGTGCTATTTTTGTCGAAGAGTTAAGTGAAGTGCCAGACGATAATATCGTGATCTTCTCTGCTCACGGTGTTTCTCAAGCGGTACGTAAAGAAGCGAAAGAACGCGAGTTAACGGTATTTGATGCGACGTGTCCTTTGGTGACTAAAGTTCATATGGAGGTTGCTCGAGCGAGCCGCAAACATATGGAAGTGGTATTGATTGGTCACGCTGGTCACCCAGAAGTGGAAGGCACCATGGGTCAGTATGCTAGCCAAACTGGCGGTATGTACTTGGTTGAAAGACCAGAAGATGTACAGAACTTAGTCGTGAACGACCCGAGTAACTTACATTACGTCAGCCAAACCACGTTGTCAGTTGATGAAACCGCAGATGTGATTGAAGAGTTACGTCGCGTGTTCCCTGAGATCCAAGGGCCACGTAAAGACGATATCTGCTACGCAACACAAAACCGTCAAGACGCAATTCGCGAGATGGCCGGTGATGTTGATGTCGTGATTGTTGTCGGTTCTAAGAACTCATCGAATTCAACACGTTTGAAAGAGCTGGCTGAGAAGCTAGGCACGCCAGGTTATCTAACCGACTGCCCTGAAGATATTCAAACTGAATGGGTTGAAGGGAAAAAGAAAATCGGTGTAACTGCCGGTGCTTCTGCTCCTGAAGAGCTAGTAAACCAAATCTTAGATCGTATTCGTGAGTTGGGTGCTACCGAGGTTGAAGAGATTCAAGGTCGTGAAGAGAACATGTTCTTCGAAGTACCAAAAGAGCTGCAGATTAAGCAAGTCGACTAGTCGCTATTGATTTGTGACAAGATTGATTCGTAACTCTATCGATTCGCAAACACTATCGATTTGTAAACACTATTGATTTGTAAACAGTAGGAAGCCAACGTTGGTGCGTTGGCTTTTTTGATCGTGCTTTGGAACAAGTCGTCTAACTTCTAACTCGTTACTGGAGACCGAGTTGCTCTTTTAAAGTCTTTAAATAACGACGACTGACAGGTACTTCAAAGCCAGTCAGCGTGATGATCTCCGCTAATCCATTTTCCAACAGTTTGATCTCTTGGATCGATTTTATGTTGATCAAATACTGTCGATGACAACGGATCAAATCGGTTTTTTCTTCCAAGATCTTTAGCGTTAACTGTGAGGTCGCCGTTTGTGAGGAGCTACGAACATGCACACCACTGATATCCGAATAAGCGCACTCGACCGTTTGGCTTGCCATGATCACAATGCGGTTATGGCCGATACACGGGATCTGTTCTAAACGGCATGGAGCAATGGCAGAGATGTCTTGCTCCGGCGCTTTGTGGTTCTGCTTGATGACCTTATTCAGACGACAAACACTCTTGTTTAATCGACAGGGTTCAACTGGCTTGAGTAGGTAATCAAAGGCGTTATCTTCAAAGGCTTGAATCGCATATTGGTCGTAGGCAGTGACGAATACCACGTAAGGCATGGTGTCTGGGTCAAGCATGCTTAACAGTTCAATTCCGGTAACCTGCGGCATTTGGATATCCAAATACACCACATCAGGCTTGAGCAGATTGATCTGTTTCAGTCCTTCGATCGCGTTACTTGCTTGGCCGATGATTTCCACTTCTCCTGTTTCGGTCAGTAGTTCAATCAGTTCTTCGCGAGCAAAAAGCTCATCATCGACAACTAATGCCTTTAACATCCTACAATCTTCATCTTGGTTCTATCCCTGCTTGGTTCACGCTTTTCTTTTAAATGTCAGCTTCTAAATGTTTCAACTCGGAGCGATTCGTCTCCGAAAATACCTTTATTTTAGTGTAGGTATGATAAAGCTCATTCGAGTGAATTGCTGTGGTTGAGATTCTATTTTTAGTGCTGAATCTTGTCCAAAGAAATTAGTGAGTCGTTTGTCAACAATTTCCATACCTAGTCCAACATGATCTTTCGATGGCTTTTGATAATTGCCCGCGTTGTCTTCAACGGTCAACTTAACCCCACCCTTGAAAGCCTCGCTATAGATCTTCACTTTGCCACCTTCCAGCATGTTAGAAATCCCATGTTTGATGGCATTTTCTACCAGCGGTTGTAGGGTAAAGCTTGGCAGCTGCGACTCATACAGTTGTGGGTCAATATCCCATTCCACTTCTAATCGATCGGTAAAGCGTGCTTTCTCTATGGTCAGGTAAGCGTTGACGTGTGCCAGTTCGTCTTTGAGCTTCACGGTGTTGATGTTCTGCTTTAGGTTGCTTCTAAAGAAGTGAGACAGGTGCTGAATCAACTCTCGAGCTTTATCTGGGTCACGACGTGTTACTGCGCTAATGGTGTTAAGCGCATTAAACAAGAAGTGTGGGTTCACCTGTGCATGCAGCAGTTTGATTTCCGCTTGGGTGAGCAGCGTTTGCTGTTGTTGATAATTACTAAACAGGATCTGGCTCGACAATAGCTGAGCGATACCTTCACCCATCGACATATTGATGGTTGAGAATAGTTTCAGCTTTGGCTCATACAGTTTGATGGTTCCGATGACTTCGTTTCCTGCTCTTAACGGGATAATTAGCGCGGAGCCTAGCTTACAATCTTGCGAAAGGGAGCATTGGTACGGATTCTCTTTGCCATCAAGGTAGATGATGTCGTTCTGTTCCATCGAAGTGAGCGTGCTCTGCGATGAAATCGGCGTGTTCGGAATATGGTGTTCATCACCAATGCCGATGAACGCGAGGATTTTTTCTCGGTCGGTGATCGCCACCGCACCAACGTTGGTCTCTTCGTAAATGATCCGCACGATTTTTTGTGCGTTATCGGAATTAAACCCACCATGCAGAATACCAACCGAACGTTCGGCGATGGTTAATGCGCGACGTGAGAAGGTCGCAGAGTATTTTTCGAAGATGGTTTTCCTGTCTTGGATGATGCTCATGAACAGCGCTGCACCCACAGAGTTGGCGATGATCATTGGCGCGGCAATATCGGATACTAGAGCGTAGGATTGCTCAAACGGTTTCGCGACCGCTAACAGAATTAGCATCTGAATAATCTCTGCAAACAGGGTTACCGAGAAAACCACCAATGGATTAAACAGCTGGCTGGCTTTGTTCTTTCTCACTAGGTAAACGTGCAGTAGGCCGCCAATTAAGCCTTCAGCAGTGGTTGAAATAGCACAAGCGAGGTCAGTGAAACCACCTAATGAGTAACGGTGAATACCGCCAGTAAAGCCGACCGCAAAGCCAACGACAGGGCCGCCAAATAGACCACCCATAACGGCACCCATCGCACGAGTGTTGGCGATGGCGTCATTAATCTGCAGTCCAAAATAGGTGCCCATAATACAAAACAGGGAAAACAGAACGTAGCAGCTTATCTTATGACTTAAGCGTGAAGAGATGCTCAACAAAGGGAGAATCAATGGAGTTTTACTTAGCATGTAAGCAATCACTAAGTAGACACAGGTTTGTTGCAGCAGAGAGAGAATGAGTTCCATATTTTCACCTATTGAGACGCTGGTTAAGTGTAAAGCTCATTGCGTGGTAACGGTAGCTTTGCTTGTGTTTTCGTTGGTTATATCCAGTGATGATTGCTTCTCAATGCTGAGATACAGTAAAGCCCATCACAGAGGACTAATGCCGATCGTTTAAGAAGACTTGAACGATCTTGCAGTTAGCAGATAATCCCC
>NZ_JBGOOI010000043.1:0-40082 GCF_041439605.1 Vibrio sp. 1F169
GAGCGCAACCTTGCCAAGGTTGAGGTCATCGGTTCGAACCCGATGTATCGCTCCAGTTTACTTTTCATGGTAAACAAAACTCTTTAAACCACAGTGTTTAAAGACGACCTTACCGGTCACGCTCTTTCTTTAATGCTGCGAAGCATAATCCCCCCAAAAAGCAAATAATCCTCCATTATGGTGGATATTTTTTTGTCTTAAATTTTTGTTAGCAACAAGAATGCTAGTAAACATCAGGTCTCTGAAGCAGATACTTGAGGTTTTTCATATCTATAAACAGACTTATCCACAAAGTATCAAGTGTGGATAACTTGGTTGATAAAGTTATTTCAGACCTAATTCTTTACATTTCTCTAAAAGATCTTTCTTGTTTTCAGTATATTAGCTGAATTGTGCCGATCGTAACTCATTGTTTTTTATCAGGTTGAATGCTTACCTTGAATTTGATAAAAGATCGTTAACTTGTTGTTTTTTGATCTTAATCATTTATCGGTACTGTGTTTAACTTTACGTGGGTGTCGGAAGTTTACGAGAGTTCTGAATTTTTTCCACATTGTTAGAATTGAGAACAAGGTCAAACATTGTTCGAAAATCATGTGCAACGAGTTGTGTTGTATGGTGGGTTGTTGGTGTGGGTTGACCTGCCAATCGTTGATGGCTAAGGGGCTAGGCGTCTCTTGGTAGCCCTTTCTCAACGATGCGTATTAGCCTGTGCTTTTTGGTGAGGATTTTGCTGCTATTTTTTTGCACACAGCTATTTTTCTGCGTAGAGCTATCTTCTTGCATGCTGCTAGCATTGGGTAACTGTTGTAGTTGTTTATTTAAAGCCCACTCAATATGCACATCCAGCATTTCGTTGTTGCCTCGATGAGATTCCAGTGTTTCAACAATGCGTTGTTGAAATGGCGCATTGCCCATAGCAACAAAAATATTGCGTAACCATTGGGTGTGTCCAATACGTCTTATCGCTGAGCCTTCCATCTTCTTTAGGAAGGTCGCTTCATCCCAACTTGAAAGTGAAACAAGGTCTGCCTCTCGGAAGTCTTCTCTGCGCTGGAAGTCTGTTTGCTCAGTGAGTTCGGCATGGCGGTTCCACGGGCAAACTAACTGACAGTCATCGCAACCGTAAATACGATTACCAATTGCGTCTCTAAACTCTTCCGGGATCACACCATCATATTCAATGGTTAAGTACGAGATACATTTTCGAGCATCCACTACGCCATCAGCAATAATGGCGCCCGTTGGACAAGAGGTGATACATGCGGTGCATTTGCCGCACTCATCGACACTGGGTTCATCTGTTGGAAGAGGTATGTTAACTAACAATTCTCCTAGGAAGAACCAAGAGCCAGCGTCTTTATCAAGAATTAATGAGTGTTTACCTGTCCAGCCCAACCCTGCTTTTTGAGCGAGCGGTCGTTCCAAGATGGGCGCTGAATCCACGAAAGGACGTGAGTCTAAACCTTCGACTTCCTTCTCGATTCTTTGTCCCAGCTTTTTCAACTGGTTGCGGAACAATTTGTGATAATCGCGGCCTAAAGAATAACGGCTGATATAACCTTGAGTGGTATCGCTTAGGTTAGAGGCAAACTGAGCTTCTGGTGGTAGATAGTTCATTCGGGCGCTGATCACTCGAATGGTGCCTGGGTGAAGTTCATTGGGACGAGCACGCATCATCCCATGTCGAGCCATCCAATCCATTTCGCCGTGGTTGCCAGCATCTAGCCATGCTTGAAGAGGGGCTTCATGTTCACTTAAATCAACATCGCAGATGCCAACTTTTTGAAAGCCTAGTTCTTTTCCCCAGATTTTAATTTTTTCAGCAAGATGGTCTAGATTCATGGCTTAATTCTTAATTCTTATTTTCTCTGTTTTACAATTAGAGATAAGGCTAATTAAAATTAGGTTCGGCAAAAATGGGGGCGGATCTTAACGGATCTTAGTGGTATTGACCAGAACAGACGTGTTTTGATCAGTATTTTTCATAGAACTTACACTTGAGTGCTTGTCTCCCAAAAGCATCACGGTTTACTATTCTTGTTCTTTTGATTTTTATATAGTCAACGATCGATTTTTAGAGAACGTATTCATGAGCACGAAACAATTTACTTTGAAAGATGAACAAGCAACGATTCAATTAGGAACGGAGCTTTCTAATCTTTGCTCACAGCAGACAACTATTTATCTGCATGGTGATCTTGGCGCAGGTAAAACGACCTTCAGTCGTGGTTTTGTAAAAGCACTTGGCCATCAAGGAAATGTAAAGAGCCCAACGTATACTCTAGTTGAACCTTATCAACTTGCCGATTGGCAGGTGTACCATTTTGATCTTTATCGCCTAGCCGATCCTGAAGAATTAGAGTTTATGGGGATTCGTGACTACTTCACGCCAGATGCTATCTGTTTGGTTGAATGGCCAGAGAAAGGTTATGGAATGCTACCAGAAGCAGATTTGGATATTGATATTCGTTACCAAGACGATCACCGCATTGTTTCTTTAACCGCTAACAGTGAATACGGACAGCGCTTACTTAGTCAGTTGGAGTTATGTTGATTTCTAGACGCCTTATTTCAGCAGTAGCTATGTTGGCTGCTGTTTTTTCTATACTGTTTTCTTCACTTGTTTCTGCAAACTCACTAAAGAGTTTAAGGGTTTGGCCTTCTCCAGAAGAAACTCGTGTGGTTATCGATTTAAAATCAGAAGCGGATTTCAGCTATTTCACCCTGAGTAGCCCGAGTCGCTTGGTTGTTGATTTAAAAAAGACCAACCTTGCAACTAAGTTACCGGTCGTGGTGAAAGACAGCCCCGTTCTATCTAAGATTCGTAAAAGCTCACCGCCAGACAAAAACACCTATCGCTTGGTTTTTGAGTTAAAGAAGTCGTCTAAAGCAGAGTTGTTTAAACTCAGTCCGACTCCTGGTGGTCAGTACGGACATCGCTTGGTGATCGATTTGCCTCATGGTGCGGCAAGTAAAGGCAAAGCAACATCAACGCCGACTAAGCCAACAGTGAGTAAGAACCTCAATCAAGTTAAGCGTCAGCGTGATGTTCTGATTGTGATTGACCCAGGCCACGGTGGTGAAGACCCTGGTTCCATTGGCCCATCTCGTAAATATGAGAAGAATGCGACTCTTAGTATTTCGAAAAAGATCGCTGCGCAGTTGAATGCAGTTCCGGGAATCAAAACGCGTTTAACACGTAATGCTGATTACTTTGTAAACCTGAACAGACGTGTTGCAATTGCTCGTGAGAACGAAGCACACCTCTTGATCTCTATTCACGCCGATGCCTTTACGACGCCTCAACCAAGAGGTGGTTCGGTGTTCGTGTTGAATACTCGACGGGCAAATACTGAGATTTCCCGTTGGATTGAGAACAAAGAGAAGCAGTCAGAATTGCTGGGCGGCAGCGGTGCTGCGTTTACTGGCAATATTGCAGATAAAAACGTCAACCAAACCCTGCTTGATTTGCAGTTTAGCCACTCTCAAAAAGAGGGCTACAAACTGGCAACGACCATTCTCTCTGAAATGGGTAAGGTCGCAAAACTGCATAACAGTAAGCCGATTAACACCAGCTTGGCAGTGTTACGTTCACCACAAATTCCATCGGTACTTGTAGAAACGGGCTTTATTTCGAATCCGACCGAAGAGAAGCTTCTTTTCCAACGTTCGCATCAAGACAAACTTGCGCGGGCTGTGACCAAAGCGGTCGTTAAATATTTGAAAGCGAATCCACCAGAAGGGATTGTTATTTCTAACGCGGCGGCATCTTCTAACTCTACCAGTCAGCACAAAGTACAGCGTGGTGAATCATTGTCTGTGATTGCGAAGAGGTACGGCTCGTCTACACAAGCATTATTGAAGTTGAATGGTTTGAAGTCGACGAGCTTAGCGGTAGGGCAAATTCTAAAAATTCCAAGCTCGGGTTCACAAGCGGCTACCACAACAAGCCGTAAAACGCTGACACACACGGTTAAGTCTGGAGAGTACTTAGGCAAGATAGCTAGCCGTTACAAAGTATCGGTAGCAAGCATTAAACGTGAGAACCGCTTGAAATCAGAAACCGTGAGAGTAGGCCAAAAGTTACGTATTACGGTTGAAGTAAAAGATATACCTCTACGTAAACATAAAGTCGCAAGAGGTGATTATCTTGGCAAGATTGCTTCGAAATATGGCGTGAGCGTCAACAGTATCCGTCAAGCAAACAAACTACGTTCCGATGAGTTGGCCATTGGCCAAGTGCTGATTATTCCGCACAAATAGTTGGCTAATGTTGAAGTAATGTTTAGAACATAGAAGCAATCTCAAACGCGAGAAGTGCTTCTATAAATGGCAGTAAGGTAGCTATACATATGACGATCAAAATACTGCCAGCTCGGCTAGCTAACCAAATCGCAGCGGGTGAAGTGGTAGAAAGACCTGCTTCTGTTGTGAAAGAGTTGGTTGAGAACAGTTTGGATTCTGGTGCGACACGTATCGATATCGATATCGAGAAAGGTGGCGCTAAGATGATCCGTGTTCGTGACAACGGCAAGGGCATTGTTAAAGATGAGCTTGCCTTGGCATTAAGCCGTCATGCTACCTCTAAAATTCATACTCTTGATGACCTTGAAGCGATCGTCAGCCTAGGTTTCCGAGGTGAAGCTCTGGCGAGTATTAGTTCTGTTGCGCGCCTAACTATGACTTCACGCCCTACGACTCAGGATCAAGCTTGGGCTGCACATAGTGAAGGTCGTGATATGCAGGTGAAACTGCAGCCAGCAGCGCATCCCATTGGCACCTCGGTTGAGGTATTGGATCTGTTCTTCAATACTCCGGCACGACGTAAATTCTTACGCACCGAGAAAACTGAATTCACGCATATCGATGAGCTGCTTAAACGCATTGCATTGAGCCGTTTTGATGTGACGATTAACCTTCGTCATAACGGTAAAATGATTCGTCAGTACCGCGCTGCAAAAACACAAGTTCAAGCCGAAAAGCGCATCGCAGCTGTATGTGGCAATCCTTTTGTTCGCCATATGCTTAAGATCGAACTTGAGCATCAAGGCTTAAAACTTCATGGCTGGATCACCACGCCTGAAGGAGCAAGACAACAAAGCGATCTGCAATACTGTTATGTGAATGGTCGTATGATGCGTGACAAGCTCATCAACCATGCGATTCGTCAAAGCTACGAAACTAGCTTGCGCCCCGACCAATTCGCTACGTATGTGTTGTTCATCGAGCTAGACCCACATCAGGTGGACGTGAATGTTCATCCTGCAAAACATGAAGTGCGTTTTCATCAAGCCCGCCTTGTACACGACTTTATCTACCAAGCCTTGAGTGATGGCTTAGCCCAAAGCAAACAAATTGATGCAGCACCGATCAAGCAGTCTGCGTTTCATCAGTCAGAAGTGATGCATCATCAGCAAGGTAGCTCGAATCCGGGTATCGGAGAGATTGCCAGTTTCTCAGAGCCTGAAAGCATAATGCCGAGCAGTTCAGAACAACCTCAAGTATCTGATAGTGAAAGATATGCTATTGAGCAAACGCCAGCCTACCCAAGAAAAGCCGAATCTGAACAGGTTTATGATAACCCTCAGCACAGCGTTAATGATGGTGGGCAGCGTTATAGCTCACCAGCTAACCGAGGTTCATCGTCTAGCAGAGGCTCGTCGGATCGCGAAACCAGTTTTACAGGCTCGCCTCGCCAAGAGTGGATAGAGTCTCGACCTGAACCTAAAAAAGAAAAAGAGCCGCACCAACATCATGGTGAGCCTGCTCCATCTAAGCGAGAAGTGAAGGCCTATAAAGAGCTTCTGAAAACGCCAGATTTTGATGACCAAGTTGTAGAACCATACTCACCTCACGAGCATGTGGCACCCGTAGAAACCAGAGACAGCATAGAAAATAAAGAAGCTAAGCCTGCTCAACAGAACCCTGTTCATTTAAAGCCAAGAGTACCTGTGACGGACTTAGGCAAAGCAGTCTCGGTAGTGGAACGCCAATATTTGGTAATGGGAAACAAGAACGGCAGTGTGTTGGTTTCTTTGGCTAAGGCTGAGTTATTGCGTGTTGTTGGTCAGCTTGATACGCGTGATGGCGCGTTAAAGAGCCAACCATTATTAGTGCCTTTATCCATCAAATTAGGCGCTGATTTAGTCGATGTCGCTAAGGCGCTAAGTCCAATACTGTCTGTGCTTGGTATCGAGCTTAAAGCTAGGAATAACGAAGCGATAATGGTGATGGGAGTGCCTTCTCCTTTGAGGCAGCAAAACTTACAAATTTTGATCCCAGATCTGTTATCTTACGCGGCTTCAATAAACGCTCAGGCCTCGGAAACTCAAGGCCATAGCTTTTCTAGCGATACGTTACCATTACTGGTTAACTGGATCGGGATTCAGACAGCACAAGTAAAAAACGACTACACTTTATCTGAAGCGGTTCAACTAGTTGGGGAACTTGAGCAACTTTGGCATGGTCTACTTCCATTAGATGATCCCGAATTTGTTAATCCTATCGACTTTTCTGCAACCATCGCTGCTTTTATGGCTTAGTTTTCAGGTGAATTTTCACAGCTGAGTTTTAGATAAATTAAGCTTATTTACGGCTTCGGCTGTTTACGATTTAACTGTTGCGATGAGGCTTTTCTTAGTAGACAAGAGTATCGCGACATGAAGCCTTTTAATTAAGTGCTCTAACAGAGAAATAAATACAAAATATCATGACTGAAAAATTACCTTTAGCGTTGTTTTTAATGGGCCCAACGGCATCAGGAAAAACAGATTTAGCTATCCGCTTGCGTCAGAAATACCCGGTAGAGATCATCAGTGTCGATTCGGCGCTAATCTACAAAGACATGGATATTGGTACTGCTAAGCCGGATGCAGGAGAGCTCGCGCTCGCGCCTCATCGCTTGATTGATATTCTCGATCCAAGCGAAGCGTATTCTGCGGCTGACTTTCGTCGTGATGCGATCAGTGAAATGAATAAGATTGTAGCGGAAGGTAAAATCCCGCTACTTGTTGGTGGCACAATGCTTTACTACAAGGCATTGTTGGAAGGTTTATCGCCACTACCCGCCGCGGATCAAGAGATTCGTAAGCAGATTGAAGCGGAGTCTATTGAACAGGGTTGGCAGGCATTGCATGATCAATTAAGAGAGATAGATCCCGTATCCGCTGAAAGAATACACCCAAATGATCCACAAAGGCTTTCAAGGGCATTGGAAGTTTATCGAATTTCGGGTAAAACATTAACAGAGCTAACTCAAACGAAAGGCGATAGCCTGCCATTTCGTGTAAAACAATTTGCAATAGCTCCCAAGGAAAGGAAAGAACTCCATCGCCGCATTGAGCTGCGTTTCGAGAAGATGATAGAAGCGGGATTTGAAGATGAAATGAAAGCGTTGTACGCCAGAGAGGATCTTCACCCTGAACTACCATCGATCCGATGCGTTGGTTATAGGCAGATGTGGGATTATTTAGATGGGAATTGCGATTTAGACGAAGCGGTTTTCCGTGGTGTCTGCGCAACCCGTCAATTGGCCAAGCGACAAATCACCTGGTTACGCAGTTGGGATGATTTAACTTGGTTGGATAGCGAAAACATTGAACAGGCGTTAGAAACTCTTTCAGATGCAATAGCATCTGATTAGTATTGCTGTGTATAATGTGATCGCTTTTGCGTGAATATACTCTGGAAAGGATCAGTTGTTGAGGCTTTTAAAAATCACAGCCTTTCAATAACAACGGAGTTTTTTTATTCGTTTAGCTCAGATGCAAAGGCCGCACCTTTTTGTGTACCACTAGCTAAATAATTACAACAAAATATAAATAAGGAAAATAAAATGGCTAAGGGGCAATCGCTACAAGACCCATTCCTAAATGCACTCCGTCGTGAGCGCATTCCAGTCTCTATCTATCTTGTTAACGGCATCAAGCTGCAAGGTCAGATCGAGTCTTTCGATCAATTCGTGATCTTATTGAAGAACACAGTAAACCAAATGGTTTACAAGCATGCGATTTCTACTGTGGTTCCTGCTCGTGCAGTGAGTCACCACAGCGGCGAGCAACAACGCGCGCCATCTGATCGTCCTGAGAAGACTGAAGATTAATCGTTCAATTGATACAGCTTGCGCTGTAATAAGGAGTTGGTTGCTTGTTTGACCGTTATGAATCCGGCGAGCGAGCCGTACTTGTTCATATCAACTTCACGCAAGAGGGAGAATGGGAAGACCTGAGCGAATGTGAAATGCTGGTCTCCTCAGCGGGGGTAGAAACGCTACAAGTGATTACTGGTAGCCGACAATCCCCACTCCCTAAATACTACGTTGGAGAAGGTAAAGCCCTAGAAATTGCACAAGCTGTTCAGCTAACCGGTGCTGAAATTGTGATTTTTAACCACTCCCTCTCTCCTGCCCAAGAGCGAAACCTCGAGCAATTGTGTAAATGTCGTGTGATTGATCGCACGGGTTTGATCTTAGATATCTTTGCACAACGTGCGCGAACTCATGAAGGTAAGCTACAAGTTGAGCTCGCTCAGCTTCGTCATATCTCTACTCGATTGATTCGTGGTTGGACTCACCTTGAAAGGCAGAAAGGTGGTATTGGTCTTCGTGGTCCAGGTGAAACTCAACTGGAAACCGATCGACGTTTGTTGCGTGACCGTATAAAGGCAATATTACGTCGTTTAGCGAAAGTCGCTAAGCAGCGTGAACAAGGACGACGTGCTCGTAATCGAGCTGAAATCCCAACAATTTCTTTGGTTGGTTATACCAACGCGGGGAAATCAACACTTTTCAATCGCATCACAAGTGCTGGTGTTTATGCGGCAGACCAACTGTTTGCAACCTTAGACCCAACACTACGTAAGATTGATTTGGCAGATGTCGGGCCTGCAATTCTCGCAGATACCGTAGGTTTTATCCGCCATCTACCACACGACTTGGTCGCTGCGTTCAAGGCTACGTTACAAGAGACGCAGGAAGCTGACATTTTGTTACATGTTGTTGATGCCAGTGATGACCGCTTTCGTGAGAACATTCAGGCTGTTCATGAAGTATTAGAAGAAATCGATGCTCATGAAGTGCCAACCCTTGTAGTCATGAACAAAATTGACTGCATGGAAGACCAAAAACCTCGAATTGAAAGAGACGAAGAGGGCGCACCTCGCGCTGTTTGGGTTTCTGCAATGGAAGGAGAAGGCATTGAACTGCTGTTTGAAGCTTTAACTGAGCGTTTAGCAAGTCAAATGGTTCAATTCCGATTGTGTATTCCACATCAACATCAGGGCCGTATTCGTAGCTTATTCTTTGAGATGAAATGTATTCAACAAGAAGAGTATGATGAAAATGGTAACTTGTTGATAGGTATCCGAATGCAACAAATAGATTGGTCTAAACTTGAAAAAAGAGAAGGGGCGCTCTTAGGTGGCTTTATCGTTACCAAAGAGACTGCTACAGTATAACGTCATATCAAATGATGGAGCTTTCTAATGGCGTGGAATGAGCCTGGAAATAACAACAACGGCGATAATAACGGCCGCGATAACGACCCTTGGGGTAAGAACAATAATCGCGGCGGCCGAGATCAAGGACCGCCAGACTTAGACGAAGTGTTTAGTAAACTAAGTCAAAAGTTAGGTGGCAAGTTTGGTAAAAAAGGTGGCAACGGTAACGGGCCATCTATTGGTGGTGGCGGTGCGATTGGCTTTGGTGTCATTGCTGTCATTGCGATTGCTATCTGGTTCTTCGCTGGTTTCTATACCGTTGGCGAAGCAGAAAGAGCAGTAGTACTTCGACTGGGTCAGTTCGACCGTATCGAGGAACCTGGTCTTAACTGGCACCCACGCTTTATCGATGAAATCAAAGATGAGCAACTGGTAAACGTTCAAGCGATTCGTTCTCTACGTGCTGCTGGCACCATGCTAACGAAAGATGAAAACGTTGTGACCGTTGAAATGGGTGTTCAATACCGTGTTTCTGACCCATACAAATACTTGTATCGTGTAACGAATGCAGACGACAGTTTACGCCAAGCAACCGATTCTGCGCTTCGTGCGGTAATTGGTGACTCACTAATGGATAGTATCTTGACAAGTGGTCGTCAGCAGATTCGTCAAAGCACTCAAGAAACGTTGAACCGTATTATTGATAGCTACGACATGGGTATTCTGATTGTTGACGTGAACTTCCAGTCAGCACGTCCACCTGAGCAAGTGAAAGATGCATTTGATGATGCTATCGCGGCTCGTGAGGATGAAGAGCGTTTCGAGCGTGAAGCTGAAGCTTACCGAAATGATATTCTTCCAAAAGCAACAGGTCGTGCTGAGCGTTTGAAGAAAGAAGCGGTGGGTTACTCAGAGCGCACAGTTAATGGTGCTCTAGGTCAAGTAGCTCAGTTCGAGAAACTGCTACCTGAATACCAAGCAGCTCCTGAAGTAACACGTAACCGTATGTACCTTGATACAATGGAAAAAGTGTACTCAAGCACATCGAAAGTCCTGATTGATTCTGAATCAAGCGGTAACTTGCTATACCTACCAATTGATAAGCTAGGCGCACAAGGTGGTTCTCAGTCGGGCACTCGCCCTGCAAAAACATCATCAACTTACGATCAAATTGAGTTAGAAACTCAAGCCGATCCAAAGTCTAGCACTCAAACTCGTTCAGACAGTTCACGTCAAGGGAGATACTAATAATGCGTAAATTAATGATCCCTGTATTAGTTGTGACGATTGCCCTTCTATTGATGTCACTATTTGTGATTCAAGAAGGCGAACGTGGCATGGTAATTCGTTTTGGTCGAGTTCTCGATGACAACGGCGTATCACGAATCTATGAACCAGGCTTGCACTTTAAACTGCCGATGTTTGATCGCGTAAAAGTACTTGATGCTCGTATTCAAACGATGGATGGTCGTTCTGACCGTTTCGTAACATCAGAGAAAAAAGACGTTCTAATTGATACCTACGCAAAATGGCGTATTGCTGATTTTGGACGTTTTTACCTGAGTACCGGCGGCGGTAATATCATGACGGCAGAAGCACTTCTTGAGCGTAAAGTGACAGATGTTCTTCGTTCTGAAATTGGTTCTCGTGAAATTAAGCAGATCGTGTCAGGTCCTCGTAATAAGGACATCCTGCCAGACTCTGCTGATAGCGAAGTTGTCACAACGGTAGCGGCTGCAGAAGCACTAGAAGTTGATGGCGAACGCGATAAGATCATGGAAAACGTTTTGTCTGGAACGGCAGAAAGTGCGATGGCTGATTTAGGTGTTGAAGTTGTTGATTTCCGAATGAAGAAGATTAACCTTCCTGACGAAATCAGTGAATCTATCTACCGCCGTATGCGTGCAGAACGTGAGTCGGTTGCTCGTAGACACCGTTCACAAGGTCGTGAGAAAGCAGAAGTTATCCGTGCTCAAGCTGAGCTAGAAGTCGCGACTGTTCTTGCTGAAGCTGACCGTACTGCTCGAGTGACTCGTGGTGATGCTGATGCAGAAGCAGCGAAGATCTACTCTGATGCATTTAGCAAAGACCCTGAGTTCTATGGCTTCATGCGTTCACTGCAAGCTTATGAGACATCATTTAGCGATAAGAGCGACATTCTAGTACTGGATCCGAAGACTGACTTCTTCCAATACATGAATCAAGCAAGCGGTGCTCCAGCAAAATAAGCTGATTCGTTAATTCATTAAATTAGCGAAGTACCTAAAAATCAAAAGGCTCCCATAATGGGAGCCTTTTTGTTTTCTATTCGTTGAAGACTGCAGGTTGACCATTGAATCTTCGAGGGAAGTCGTAGTGACAGCTCCGTACTTTGAGAAAACCTAGCGGTAGGTCATGAAAGCGATAACGGCACCAGCCACCACAAGACAACCGCCAATACGGCGCAGTTGGGTGTCTGGTTGCTCGCTCAGTTGCGCGACCATGTTTCTCCAGCCATTAGGTGCAATCAAGGGGCCGAGCCCTTCAGCGATAAGAACGAGCCCAATAGCGAGCCAAATTGATTGAGACATGGTTCTGCCTTTTGTCTATAAAATGCAATGATATCAGCATCTTTACACATTCGCCCTCAGTTATCGCTGGTTTATTTTTGTACAGCGTTAACGTTTATGAACAAAAAGTGACTGCAAGAAGTGTGATTCAGTGCTAGAATCCATTTTTAATTAGCAACAGAAATTGGAAAGATGGGAAATAACGTAGTCGTTCTAGGCACCCAATGGGGTGATGAAGGTAAAGGTAAAATCGTTGACCTTTTAACTGAAGATGCAAAATACGTGGTTCGCTACCAAGGCGGTCACAATGCAGGTCACACACTTGTAATTGACGGTGAAAAAACCGTTCTTCACTTAATTCCATCAGGCATCCTACGCAATAACGTTAAATGTGTTATTGGTAACGGTGTTGTATTATCGCCTGACGCACTTCTTAAAGAGATGAAGCCTCTTGAAGAACGCGGTATCCCAGTGCGTGAGCGTCTTTTCATCTCTGAAGCTTGTCCTCTAATTCTTCCGTACCATATTGCTATCGACAACGCGCGTGAAATCGCTCGTGGCGCTAAAGCTATCGGTACAACAGGTCGTGGTATCGGTCCTGCTTACGAAGATAAAGTTGCTCGTCGCGGCCTACGCGTTGGCGACCTTTTCGATAAAGAAGCATTTGCTGAGAAGCTAAAAGAAGTTATGGAATTCCACAACTTCCAACTAGAGCACTTCTACAAAGCTGAAACAGTAAGCTACGAAGAAGTACTTGAGCAAGCGATGAGCTACGCAGACATGTTAACTGCGATGGTTATCGACGTAACTGACGAACTAGACGCAGCACGTAAGCGCGGCGACAAGATCATGTTTGAAGGTGCTCAAGGTACGCTACTAGATATCGACCACGGTACTTACCCATACGTAACGTCTTCTAACACGACTGCTGGTGGTGTTGCTGCAGGTTCTGGTTTCGGTCCTCGTCACATCGGTTACATCCTTGGTATTACTAAGGCTTACTGTACTCGTGTTGGTTCAGGTCCATTCCCAACTGAGCTATACGATGGCCTTGAGAAGCAAGATCCAGTCGGTAAGCACCTAGGCGATGTTGGTCACGAGTTTGGCGCAACTACTGGTCGTCTACGTCGTACAGGTTGGTTCGATGCTGTTGCTATGCGTCGTGCAATCCAAATCAACTCTCTATCTGGTATGTGTCTAACTAAACTAGACGTTCTAGATGGCCTAGAAGAACTAAAAATCTGTACTGGTTACAAGATGAAAGATGGTTCTATCCTAGAAGTTTCTCCAATGGCTGCTGAGTCATTCGAAGAAGCGACGCCAATCTACGAAACAATGCCTGGTTGGTCTGAAAACACATTTGGTGCTAAATCTATCGACGCGCTTCCACAAGCTGCTCTAGATTACATCAAGCGTATCGAAGACCTAACTGGCGTTCCAATTGATATCGTATCAACTGGCCCAGATCGTAACGAAACTATCATCAAGGTTCACCCATACGGCGCATAATGCCAGCTGAGTGATTACCACAGCACGAACCGTACTGAGGTAATTAAAGTACTTTGATAATGAAATAGTTTTCTAAAAGCCGACTTTATTAAGTCGGCTTTTTAATACCTGCAATTTGAAAACGAAGCCGTTCGTGATGATCTTTTGAACGCCATATGGCAAAATATTGCCCATTAGCGGCAAGTTTTGTCTAAAGCCGTCAAGGTTATTGCCGATACAGATATCATGGAAAGTGAAGTTCACCCTATTTTGGTGCGTGCAGAAATCGTCTGCTGCCCTCAATAGATAGCTTTAACGACAGATAATAGAGTGCAGGTATGAAGCTACGAATTGTAGCAGCTTCATTGATAGTGGCGCTGAGCTCACCCTTGAGTCATGCAGATTTGGCTGATGTGGGAGAGCCCGTTCCAGTATATACAGAAGCTGAACTGATTAATTTAATTGAGAATAATCAACACCTAGAGCGAGTGAAAGCTGATAAGTGCCAGTTAGTTGAAGATATCGTTGCTCGTGCAACGCGTATTAGCTTGCCTTCTTATGAGTTTTTATACGGTGATATGCTGGCGTGGGGTGTGTGTGTTCCGCAAGATGTAGAGCTTGGTCTTTACTATATGGAAAACGCAGCACATCAAGGTTTACCAGCGGCACTCGAGCAGTTAGGACGTTATTATTCTCTTGGCACTTTGGTGCAACAAGATAAAGAGCGCGCGATTCCATATCTCCGTGAAGCAGCTTCAATGGGTAACTTAAGTGCAAGTATCCACTTAGCGGAACTCTTGCTACGTGATTACGGTAGCCCGTTAGATTATGAAGATGCTTATCGCTGGTTATACAACTCGGTGACAGCGGATCAAAGGCAACATAAGCGTATAACTGTGCTTCGAAGCGGTTTAGAGCGGAGAATGCCAGACAACATTATCGCTCGAGCAAAACGTCGAGACGTGTTCTGGTAATTACAATTATTAATTAAGGTTGATGATTAACGACTGCACTCGTTAACCATCAGCCTTGAACTAGAAAGATATCGATATAAAAAGGCCTCATAGGTAAATACCTATGAGGCCTTTTTTGATCTGAACGGAAAACCGTTTATTTCATTCGATGACGTTACTGAACAACTTCACCAGATTCAATTACCGTCTTACGAACGACTTTGGTGAAATCGAGAGCTTCTTGGCGAATTTGATCTTCATCGACCGTTAACATGTCGCGATCTTGCATGATGATCTTGCCATCAACGATGGTGTGACGAACGTTACCCGAGTTAGCTGAGTAAACTAATGCAGAGTATGGGTTGTACACAGGAACCATGTTTGGAGCCTTGGTGTCGATCACTATGATGTCGGCTAGTTTGCCTGCTTCAAGAGAACCGATCTTATCTTCCATGTGTAGTGCTTTTGCTGCGCCCATTGTTGCCATGTCGATCACTTTGATCGGCGGCATTGCAGCACGATCTTTATTCACCAATTTGTGAACCTTAGCGACTTGGTTGAACTCATCAATGGTGCTCAATGTGTTACCTGACATTGGGCCATCAGTACCTAAACCGATACGTACATTTTCGTCATACATCTTAAGCGCAGGTGACACGCCTTTTGCTGACTTGATGTTGGCACTCATGTTGTGAGCCACGCCCATATCTGATTTTTTCACTAGCTCGATATCATGATCGTCTACTAGGATCATGTGTGCGCCAACTAAGTTTTTGTTTAGTGCACCAATGCTGTCCATGTATTGAACCGGAGATAAACCTTCAGCTCGTTTTGCAATTTTTTCTTCTTCACGATGAGATTCAGCTAAGTGAATCATTACTGGAACATCAAGTTCTAGAGAAAGCTTTGCTACTTTTTGAAGGACTTCGGTTGTGTTTGTGTAAGGGGCGTGAGGAGCAAATGCAGGCGTAATACGCGGGTGATCTTTATATTCTTCAATGAAGTTCAATGCGTATTTAATACCTTCTTCCGCGTTGGCCGCATCAGCCACTGGGAATTTGATTACTGTTTCGCCTAATACTGCGCGCATACCAATTTTATCAACAGTTTTAGCGACTTCGTCTTCAAAGTAGTACATATCAGCGTAAGTAGTTACGCCACCTTTTACCATTTCAACGTTACCAAGGTTAGCGCCTATACGAACCATATCGCGAGATACTAACTTAGCTTCAAGTGGGAAGATGTAGCGGTGCAAGCGATCAGGCACATCATCGGCCAACGAACGGAAAACCGTCATGGATACATGAGTATGAGTATTGATGAGACCTGGCATTACGATATCGCCATCAACGTCTAGCACTTGTTTAGCTTGGTACTGCTTCTCTAGTGAAGCATCGCCAACCGCAATGATTTTGTTGTCTTTGACCACAACAGTGCCGCTCTCCTAAACCGTTTTTTCTTGGTTCATGGTTAGAACCATGGCATCGGTTATCATCAGGTCAGCTTTTTCCATTGCTGAACTAGCAAATGGAAATAGAGCTAGGCTTGCCATCGCTGAAGCCAATAGGGTGCGTTTTAGTTTCATATCAATACTCAGAACAGGTGTTGTTAAAGTGTGTGGATAATAGTGTATTTCATTCATGGCGCAAACGTTTGTTTTATCGTTTGCTTGAAATTTTGATGATAGTCCGCGTCTATGAAGTGATGTTTCACAAAGTGAAGATATGTATCAATCTTAGGTTATTTTAGGCTTTTCCAAAGCATATCTGTAGCTTACCTCTAGCATCAGATATACTAGGGGTAATATACCTTCCTTGCTTAAGCAGGCCCGCCTATGTCAAAAAACACACCAATGTCAGAAAACACGACAGCGACAACCACTGTTGATCCTTTTGCCGACCGAGAGTCGAAAAATTACGAAAACCCAGTACCAAGCCGTGAGTTCATTATTTCGTTTCTAACAGACGCGAATATTCCTATGAACCGCAACGATCTATTCGAAGCTTTGGGTTTGGCTGGAGAGGAACAATATGAAGGGCTGCGTCGTCGTTTACGTGCAATGGAACGTGATGGACAGCTTATCTTTACCCGTCGTCAGTGTTACGCATTGCCTGAGAAGATGGAATTGATTAAAGGCTTTGTGATTGGTCATAAAGACGGTCATGGTTGGGTACGCCCAGACGGCAGTGTGGGTAAAGACAATGATATCGTGCTGCCGCATCATCAGATGAAAACTATCATGCACGGTGATTACGTATTGGTTCAGCCTACTGACAACAGTAAGCGTGGCCGTCGTGAAGGCCGTTTGGTTCGTGTGCTTGAAGAGCGTAAAACGCCACTTGTTGGTCGCTTCTTCCTAGAGTACGGCCATTCTTATGTGGTTGCTGATGATTCGCGTATTAGTCACGACATCCAGATCCCAACTGAGCATAAAGGCGGTGCTCGAATGGGTAATGTGGTTGTGATTGAAATTACGGACCGTGGTGGTCGTTCTCGTAACATGATGGGTAAAGTGACCGAAGTTCTTGGTGAGAATATGGCTCCGGGTATGGAAACGCAGATCGCGATCCGTACTCACCAGATCCCACAAGAGTGGCCTGAAGCGGTAGATAAGCAAATCGTAAACCTCGGTGAGCATGTTCCTGAAGAAGCAAAAGAAGGACGTGTTGATCTGCGTAAATTGCCATTGGTTACTATCGATGGTGAAGATGCGCGTGACTTCGATGATGCGGTTTACTGTGAAGCGAAGAAAGGCGGCGGCTGGCGCCTGTGGGTAGCGATTGCTGACGTAAGTTACTACGTTCGCCCAGAGACAGCGCTAGACAAAGAAGCGATTAACCGTGGTAACTCGGTATACTTCCCGTCACAAGTTGTCCCAATGCTGCCAGAAGTCCTTTCAAATGGTTTGTGTTCATTGAACCCTCAAGTCGACCGTTTGTGTATGGTGTGTGAGATGACTATCTCAGACAAAGGTAAACTGTCAGGCTACAAGCACTATGAAGCAGTCATGAATTCTCATGCTCGTCTTACTTATAACAAAGTAGGCGCGATCTTAGATGGCAATGAAGAATTACGTGAACGTTACGAACCAGAAGTACCACATCTTGAAGAACTGCATAAGATGTACAAGGTGCTTAAGAAAACGCGTGACGAACGTGGTGCGATTGAATTTGAAACGGTAGAAACTAAGTTTATCTTCAATGCGGATCGTAAGATTGACCGTATTGAGCCAGTAATCCGCAACGATGCACACAAGATCATCGAAGAATGTATGATTCTTGCGAATATCGCATCGGCATCTTACGTAGAAAAAGCGAAAGAGCCGGCTCTATACCGTGTTCACGATACTCCGGGTGAAGAGCGCTTAATGGGCTTCAAGAGCTTCTTAAGTGAACTAGGTTTAACGCTGGAGGGTGGCCTGTCGCCATCTCCGGTAGACTATGCACAACTGATGCAGCAGATTAACGAACGTGAAGACCGTGAGTTAATCCAAACTATGCTGTTGCGCTCAATGAAACAAGCGGTATACAACGCGGACAACGCGGGTCACTTTGGTCTAGCTCTTAAGCGCTATGCTCACTTTACCTCGCCAATTCGTCGTTACCCAGATTTACTATTGCACCGTGCAATTAAGTACCTTATTGCGAAAGAAGAAGGTCGTAACAGCGAGCGTTGGACGCCAACCGGTGGTTACCACTACACTTTCGATGATATGGACTTCTACGGCGAACAGTGTTCAATGACTGAGCGTCGTGCTGATGATGCTACGCGTGAAGTGAACGACTGGCTGAAATGTGAATACATGCAAGACCATGTTGGCGAAGTGATGGATGGCGTGATTGCCAACGTGACTGGCTTCGGTTTCTTTGTGCGTCTAACGGAACTGCACATCGATGGTCTGGTACATATTTCTGCGCTAGCGAATGACTACTACCAATTTGATGCTGTTGGTCAGCGTCTAGTGGGTGAAAGCTCAGGTAATATCTACCGCTTGGGTGATTCGGTTAAAGTGAAGGTTTCTGCGGTTAACTTAGAAACTCGTCAAATCGACTTTGATTTAGAAGACACCGATCGTCAGCCGCGTGGTAAAGGTAAAACAGCCAAGAAGCGTGCTGCTGAAGCGATGAAAAAGGCGAAAAGCAAGAAGCGTTCAGCGGTGAAGAGCAATAAGCCGGGTGTACCTGCAACGCCTTTAGTTGAACCAACTAAGCGACCTGATGGAAGTAGCGAAAGTTCATCTAAGAAGAAAAAGCCAGCGAATAAAACTGGTGCTGCTAAAGCTCGTGCGAAGAAAAAGCGCGCAGCAAGCCGTAAGCCAAAGGCTGATAAGTCTTAAGCTATCGTCATTACAGTGACGAGTAGCGCTTAAACGTCTAACGAATTTAAATGCGAGAGTATCAGGCGGAAGATGCATGCTCTCGAAATAAACAATACAGAGATGGGTGCATCGGGTTTGATGACATTCACCTCTGAGCAATAAGAGTAACCAGAGACAATGAGTAACGAATTTATTTACGGTATTCACGCGGTGAAAGCCGTACTAGAAAAAGATCCAGCGCGTTTTATTGAAGCGTATGTACTGAAAGGTCGTCAAGACGATCGCCTGCTTCCATTACTGAATCAATTGCAGCAATTTGGTGTATCGATTCAACAAATGGGTCGTAAGCCGCTTGATGAAAAAGCACAAGGTGCGAATCACCAAGGTCTTATTGCTAAGGTGAAGCCTGCTAAGCAGCTTAATGAAACTCACCTAGACGATATCCTTGCGCAGCACGAACAGCCTCTGCTGTTGGTTCTAGACGGCGTAACAGACCCTCACAACCTAGGTGCTTGTCTGCGTAATGCGGATGCCGCGGGTGTTGCTGCTGTTATCGTACCGAAAGACCGCTCTTCGCCGCTAACAGCAACGGTAAGCAAGGTAGCGTGTGGTGCGGCTGAGACCGTTCCTCTAGTACGTGTAACCAACCTCGCTCGAACAATGCGTGCACTGCAAGAACAGGGTGTATGGTTTGTGGGTACCGCAGGTGAAGCAACGCATGATATCTACCAAGCGAAGTTAACAGGCCCTCTTGCTGTGGTTATGGGTGCTGAAGGTGACGGTATGCGTCGTCTAACGCGTGAAACCTGTGATGATCTGATTAAGATCCCAATGGCAGGTAGCGTGTCGAGCCTGAACGTTTCAGTAGCATCGGGCATCTGTCTGTTCGAAGCGGTACGCCAACGTTTAGCTCAGTAAACCTAGGTTCAGCAACATTTGACTCAGTCACGCTTGGTTTAGTTGTGTGTCTCTATGTTGTTTAGAGGTACTTGCTATATAAAGAGTTAAACGACTTTAAGTCTATGAATTTATTAACGCTCGCCTCTTGTTGGTGAGCGTTTCTTTTTAGGCTGTTATAGCAGAACTCATTGGTTTATCAGATGGCTAGATGGCGAAAGAAAAACTGTTTCATTATTAGCCAAATACCGCTTGCCAATACCGGGTTCTTTCTATAATATTTGCCGTCCTTAAAACTCGGTCATTTTTCTTTAGTTCCTTGCTTCCCTTGGACGACCGAGCCTTTCGTGGAAGCTAATAATCCGTAAGGAGCAACCAAATGCGTCATTATGAAATCGTATTCATGGTTCACCCTGATCAAAGCGAGCAAGTTGCTGGCATGATCGAGCGTTACACTGGTTCAATCACTGAAGCTGGTGGTACTATCCACCGTCTAGAAGACTGGGGCCGCCGTCAAATGGCTTACCCAATCAACAAACTTCACAAAGCTCACTACGTTCTTATGAACGTTGAAGCTGGCCAAGAAGTGATGGACGAGCTAGAAACTGCTTTCCGTTTTAACGATGCAGTTCTACGTAACATGATCATGCGCACTAAAGGCGCTGTGACTGAGCAATCTATCATGCTTAAGCAAAAAGAAGAGCGTGCAGAGCGTGCTCCTCGTCGTGATGACCGTGAAGAACGTGCACCACGTCGTGAAGAAGAAGCTAAGCCAGAAGCTGCTGCTGAGTAATTCTTTTTTGGCCTTTTAGGTCATTAAATTTTATTCAACTCGTTTAGGTATTCTCACTACAAGCATTTGCTTAGACTTATTTATAAGTTCGTGTGAGTACCGCATTATTAAATTTAGATCAGGAGATAGCCCATGGCTCGTTTCTTCCGTCGTCGTAAATTCTGCCGTTTTACTGCAGAAGGCGTACAAGAGATTGACTACAAAGACGTAGCAACTCTAAAAAACTACATCACTGAAGCTGGTAAAATTGTACCTAGCCGTATCACTGGTACAAGTGCTAAATACCAACGTCAGCTAGCTCGCGCTATCAAGCGTTCTCGTTACCTAGCACTACTACCGTACACTGACAAGCATCAGTAATCGGTAATAGTTAATAATAGTTTAAGAGGACTAAGATAATGCAAGTTATTCTACTTGATAAGATCGGTAACCTAGGTGGCCTTGGCGACCAAGTAAACGTTAAATCTGGTTACGCTCGTAACTTCCTTATCCCACAGGGTAAAGCAGTTATGGCAACTAAAGACAACGTTGCTATGTTCGAAACTCGTCGTGCAGAACTAGAAGCTAAAGTTGCTGAGCAACTAGCTGCTTCAGAAGCTCGCGCTGAGAGCGTTAACACTCTAGAAGGCGTTACAATCGCTTCTAAAGCTGGTGACGAAGGTAAACTATTCGGTTCTATCGGTACTCGTGACATCGCTGACGCTATTACAGCGGCAGGTGTTGCAGTAGCTAAGAGCGAAGTACGCCTACCTGAAGGCGCTCTACGTAACATCGGCGAATTCGAAGTAAGCATCCAACTTCACTCTGAAGTTTTTGCTACTGCGAAAATCGCTATCGTTGCAGCTGAGTAATTTCAGTACCAAGACGAATTCTTTCTTTTGAAAGTTTTAAACACCAGCTTCGGCTGGTGTTTTTTTATGTCTGCAATATGAGTTTGAAGCTTTTTGGAACAGCGACTATTGCAGGAGTAGAAAGCACTAGAGAGGAGGGGCTTACATAGTAAAAAACGAGGGTGTTCTTTATCGATACATCGTTCTACCCGCTCTCAAATTTAGAATTGAAAAAGTAGATTTACAGACAGTACGGAATCTTCTTTGTTCAACCCTTCAGGTACCTTGTCGTGGTACTGTCGAGAGTGAGCAATCTTCAGTGCGATATTGTCGGTAATATCGTTGATGGCTTCTAATTCAGTATCAAATTTTAGGTTGCTGTGGCCGGATACCAACGTCACATCGGCTTTGAGCTTCAAATTTTTCAATACCTGCCATGATGTATTTACATTGCCACGGAAAATCGCTTCTTCAACGATCTCTGGGAAGATGATGTCATCATCGTCTATTTCATCAAGGTTCGGTTCTTGGTAACGAAAACCCGGGCCCACTTCAACCTCCAACACAAACTCTTCTGTATTCGAAAACTGATAACCTAGACCACTAGAAACGGTGTAGTCCTTAAAATAAGCACTGTATCGTGAATCGACCCCTTTAAAGCTGCCATAGAGGTAGGTTTTCGGACTTAACTTGTAGTCACTCTGAGCAGAATATGTCGATTGCCTTTTATCTTCTTCGCCATCTTTGTAGAGATTGTAGTATTTCCATTCGCCACTGGTTCTATGACGGCCAGCCGTGTACTCACCGTTCAGGCGTGCATTCAGCGATCGAGAATCAGAATTACCAGTATGCGACTGATATCCAAATTCGACTTCAGTATTCAGTGGGTTCGGCAGTTCTGTGTCACTCGTATCACTCGGTGCGATATCCATATCTTTTTCTTCAAGTGTCGGTGCAACGACGATCGGCTCAGCAGCAGGTTCTGCTACCACTATCGAGTCGAGGATTGCATCAACAGAGGCTTTAGCATCATCCGCTAAGGCCGACGGAGTGCTCAGGAGACCGATGCTTAGAAGACCAGTGCTCAGAGCCAATAATTTGGACACGCATACCTCAGTTATACAGTGAATGAATGGAAGGATCGTAATGCTACCTTTGGTTAATTCCGTCAGCAATAGGTAAATTCTTGCTGAAGAATAAAACAAACTCATAGGATCGGATTACAAACGGATGTTCTTGGGTATAATGAACGATCATTATTAGTTATTGAGTGTAGTCATAGTGGATACCAAAAGTCAGAAATCAGCCAACGATCAGGTGGACGCCATCAAGGTCCCGCCACATTCATTAGAAGCTGAGCAATCTGTTATTGGCGGTTTGTTATTGGATAACGAACGCTGGGATACGGTGGCCGAAAAGGTTGTGGCCAAAGACTTTTATAGCCGTCCTCACCGTCTGATCTTTGAAGCGGTAAAGGATATCCTTGAAGAAAGCTCTCCTCTGGATCTTATTACACTCTCTGAACATTTAGAGCTGCGTGAGCAACTTGAAGAAGTGGGTGGCTTTGCTTACCTTGCTGACCTAGCGAAAAATACGCCAAGTGCGGCAAACATCAATGCCTATGCAGATATCGTGGCACAACGTGCATTGGTGCGTAGCCTGATTGGTGTGGCAAATGAAATTGCGGATTCTGGTTATGACCCTCAAGGTCGTACATCGGAAGAACTTGTTGATCTTGCTGAGAGTAAAGTTTTCGCGATTGCCGAAGGCCGAGCAAGTGAAAATGAAGGTCCACAAAACGTTGATAGCATTCTAGAGAAGACGCTAGAACGTATCGAAATCTTATATAAATCGCCACAAGATGGTGTGACAGGTGTCGATACGGGTTTCAACGACCTCAATAAGAAAACGGCAGGCCTTCAGGGTTCTGACTTAATCATTGTTGCTGCGCGTCCATCGATGGGTAAAACCACGTTTGCGATGAACCTATGTGAAAACGCAGCGATGAAGCAAGACAAGCCAGTGTTAATCTTCTCGCTAGAGATGCCAGCTGAACAGCTGATGATGCGTATGCTTGCATCACTTTCTCGCGTAGACCAAACCAAGATTCGTACCGGTCAGTTAGACGATGAAGATTGGGCTCGTATCTCGTCGAGTATGGGTATTCTGATGGATAAGAAGAATATGTATATCGATGACAGCTCGGGTCTAACGCCAACAGAAGTACGTTCTCGAGCTCGACGAATTGCTCGTGAGCATGATGGTATCTCTATGATCATGATAGATTACCTTCAATTAATGCGTGTACCTTCGTTATCTGATAACCGTACTCTAGAGATCGCCGAGATTTCTCGCTCATTGAAAGCACTAGCAAAAGAACTCAACGTACCAGTTGTGGCACTTTCTCAGCTTAACCGTTCCCTAGAGCAACGTGCTGATAAGCGCCCAGTAAACTCGGATTTGCGTGAATCAGGTTCGATCGAGCAAGATGCCGACTTAATCATGTTTATCTATCGTGATGAGGTTTATAACCCCGATAGTTCATTGAAAGGCATCGCTGAGATCATCCTTGGTAAGCAACGTAACGGTCCGATCGGTTCGGTTCGTCTTACATTCCAAGGTCAACACTCCCGATTTGATAACTATGCAGGTCCTGCATTTGATGATGAGTAATCACTAATGACTTACATGAAAGCAGCGACGGCGAGTATTGACTTAAACGCGCTTGAACATAACCTGAACCAGATAAAGTCGAAGGCTCCTCATTGCAAGGTAATGTCTGTTGTGAAAGCCAATGGCTACGGACATGGCTTACTGCATATTGCCAAGCATTCAAAAAGCTCTGATGCTTTTGGTGTGGCGCGTATTGAAGAAGCATTACAGCTTCGTGCTGGTGGCATTGTTAAACCTATTTTGTTGCTAGAAGGGTTTTATTCTTCGGGTGATTTGCCAATCTTGGTGACCAATAACATCCAAACAGTCGTGCATTGCGAAGAGCAATTAAGCGCGCTAGAGAATGCAGAGTTGGAAACACCTGTTGTGGTTTGGCTAAAAGTCGACAGTGGTATGCATCGCCTAGGTGCTCGTCCTGAGCAATACCAAAACTTTGTTGAGCGCTTACATCAATGTGCGAATGTCGCTAAACCTCTGCGCTACATGAGCCACTTCGGTTGTGCTGATGAACTTGATAGAGCAACCACCGTTGAACAGACCGAGCTTTTCTTATCGCTCACCGACGGTTGTGAAGGTGAGCGTTCACTTGCTGCTTCAGCGGGTCTATTAGCTTGGCCAGACAGCCATCTTGATTGGGTTCGACCGGGAATTATCTCTTACGGTGTTTCTCCTTTTGCTGATAAATCAGCGCAAGATCTTGGCTTTTATCCTGTAATGACTTTGACCTCGCACTTGATAGCGGTTCGTGATGTTAAAGCGGGTGAAAGTGTGGGTTATGGCGGTAACTGGACCAGTGAGCGAGATACCAAGGTTGGTGTGATCGCGATAGGTTATGGTGATGGTTATCCTCGCACTGCTCCTAACGGCACTCCAGTGTTCGTTAACGGCCGAAAAGTACCGATCGCCGGACGTGTATCAATGGATATGCTAACGGTTGACCTTGGCCCTGATGCGGCAGATAAAGTCGGTGATGAAGCAACATTATGGGGTAAAGATTTACCTTCAGAAGAAGTCGCAGAACATATCGGCACTATCGCTTACGAGCTGGTCACCAAGCTGACTTCGCGTGTTGCGATGGAGTACGTGAAGTAGCTAATGTGAAGTAACTAATGCGAAGTAACTATGGATCCTATAAGTAAATGATGTTCATACGAACGACTCGACACTGGTTAATGTCTGCAATGGCATTACTCGGTGTTAGCTTGTCTTCTCCCGCTGTGAGTGAAGAAAAAGATTCAGCCTTTGTTCCTTTCTATTTTAGTACTGAAACCATGGGTAATACCTTCGGGGTTGCTGGTGTCGCAAAGGGTGTTTGGCAACCTCAAGCTGCTCTGTTTGGCATGGCGCTTTATTCAGATAAAGACAGCTACGTCGGTTTCTTATCAGCCTTTAACTTCGCACTGTCTGAGAACGTGTTGTTCAGTACTCAGATGTACCAAGCTCGCTTTAACGAAAACCCGTATTACATTGGCTCTCAAGGCGATAATGATTCATCCATTGATGATAAAACCATTGCCGACGGCTTAGAAGAAAACTATCAGGTTGAGTTTAAGTATCTGCTGCCTTGGGGCAATGTTGCAGAGCATGGCTTGCTAGGGGCTTTCCAACCTATCAAAGATGTGAGCTTTGCTTCCCCATTAGAGTCTGGTGTCAGTTCGATTGTCTTTACGCCTTTCTATACGGCTCGTGAGCTAGAAGGCTTAAACAATAGCGAACAGGCGACAGGTTTTAGTTTGGCGTTTGATTGGGATAACCGTGATAGCACACGCAACCCAACCAAGGGGTCTCATACCAATCTTGAGTTTACTACCGGCGCTGAAAGTTGGTCTAACGATGACTTATGGCTGAAGTGGACATTCCAAAACAGTCAGTATTTTGCATTGGGTCCTTTGGGGAACTTGTTCGACCAACAAGTCGTGGCATTTGATGTCTATACCGCTGACACACCTACGTGGGGCAACTGTTCAGGGCAAGATTGTGCTCGTCCACCCGAAACAGAACAAGCTCGACTCGGTGGCTTATATCGCTTAAGAGGTTATACCGGAGGCCGTTACCACGGTCGTTCTGCTATTCACTACTCTGCGGAATATCGAGTGCTTCCTGATTGGCAACCACTGGGCGATATCCCACTGATTAACTACTACGATTTGCCTTGGTGGCAGTGGGTGGCGTTTGCTGAAGTCGGCCGTGTTGCTGATGAGTACGATATCAAAACACTGCACACAGACATGAAATGGAGCCTAGGCGGGGCAGTTCGTTTCCAGGTTGAAGGCATTGTTGTACGTGCTGAATTAGCGCGAGGCGGTGATGAAGGGACCTTTAGGGTTATGATAAACCAGCCTTTCTAATTCTGGTTTTACCAACTCGACTCTCTTATATTTTTAAAGGGTGACACATAACTGTGTCACCCTTTTTGTTTTCTACCATTATGTTTGTTAAGCGGTATTTCACTGTTGATACTTAACGTTACTCACCTTGAATGGTCGCAATAACGGTACGGCTTCCACCACAATCTCGGTGTTCACCTAAGTAAATGCCCTGCCATGTCCCCAAAGCTAAACGACCATTGGTAATCGGAATTGTCACACTGGTGCCAAGTGTCGATGCTTTAATGTGAGCGGGCATATCATCATCACCTTCGTAGGTGTGCTTGTAGTAGGGGGCTCGTTCGGGCACAAACTTATTAAAGTGTGATTCCATATCGGTGCGAACAGTAGGGTCTGCGTTCTCATTTAGCGTAAGGCTAGCAGAAGTATGCTGAATGAATAGATGTAATAAACCAACAGACAGTGAATGGATATCGGATATCTGTTGTTCAATTTCATCAGTGATGAGATGAAATCCACGTTTTTGTACGTGTAGGTGTATCGTCTTCTGAATCCACATACGCCATCCTCTATAATGTATTTGGAAAAAAAGTGGTTTAACGCTATCTTTTGAACTTGAATTTATCAGGTTTCGCTCACATTTAATGATGTGAGCGCTAGAGTCAGTACCGATTCTGCTATCAGGAAATCTAATTCTGATTTATCTCAAGGTACCGCTCTTCATATGCGGCATAATACGTCGTGAAAAAAAATTACAAAGAATCTTTCAGTGGTGATGCGATTTGGTCATCATAGAAAAATATAAACTTTCGCCTAATCGGGGGTTCTATTCATCACTTTGGTGACGTCTAGAATAAAACCTACAGTAACATCGGGATAGATACCATGTTGAAAAATATCAACCCAACGCAAACACAAGCGTGGAAAGCTCTAACTGCACATTTTGAGTCTGCTCAAGATATGGATATGAAAGAGCTATTTGCTCAAGATGCAAAGCGTTTCGAGAGCTTTTCTACTCGTTTCGGTTCAGACATCTTAGTGGATTACTCTAAGAACCTTATCGACGCTGAAACTATGCAGCACCTACTTGCTCTTGCGAACGAGACTGAAGTTAAGTCTGCAATCGAAGCAATGTTCGGCGGTGATGCAATCAACAAGACTGAAGGTCGTTCAGTTCTCCACACTGCGTTACGTAACCGTAGCGACAAGCCAGTAATGGTTGATGGCAAAGACGTAATGCCAGCAGTGAATGCAGTACTAGCAAAAATGGAACTGTTCACACACCGTATCGTTTCTGGTGAGTGGAAAGGTTACACAGGTAAAGAGATCACTGATGTCGTCAACATCGGTATCGGCGGTTCAGACCTTGGTCCATACATGGTAACTGAAGCACTTACGCCATACAAAACTCGCCTAAACATGCACTTTGTTTCTAACGTAGACGGCACTCACATCGTTGAGACACTTAAGCCTCTTAACCCAGAAACAACACTTTTCCTAGTGGCATCTAAGACATTTACCACTCAAGAAACAATGACGAACGCACACTCTGCGCGTGATTGGTTCTTGGCTGAAGCAGGCGACTCAGCACATGTTGCTAAGCACTTCGCAGCACTATCAACAAACGCGGCTTCAGTTGCTGAGTTTGGTATTGATACTGACAACATGTTCGAATTCTGGGATTGGGTAGGCGGTCGTTACTCACTATGGTCAGCGATCGGTCTTTCTATCTCACTATCTATCGGCTTCGATAACTTCGCTGAGCTACTCGATGGCGCACATGAGATGGATAACCACTTTGCTTCAACGGAATTTGAAAGCAACATTCCAGTGATCCTTGCGTTAATTGGTGTTTGGTACAACAACTTCCACGGCGCTGAGTCAGAAGCAATCCTACCTTACGATCAATACATGCACCGTTTTGCTGCTTACTTCCAGCAAGGTAATATGGAATCTAACGGTAAATTCGTTGACCGTGAAGGTAACCCAGTAGAATACCAAACAGGCCCTATCATCTGGGGTGAACCTGGTACAAACGGTCAGCACGCGTTCTACCAACTGATTCACCAAGGCACTAAGCTGATCCCATCAGACTTCATTGCTCCGGCTATCAGCCACAACCCAGCATCTGATCACCACCAGAAGCTAATGTCTAACTTCTTTGCTCAAACTGAAGCGCTAGCTTTCGGTAAGACAAAAGAGACAGTAGAAGCTGAATTCCTAGCGGCTGGCAAAACAGCTGAAGAAGTTGCTGAGCTAGTACCTTTCAAAGTATTTGAAGGTAACCGCCCAACGAACTCTATTCTTGTTAAGCAAATCAACCCTCGCTCTTTAGGTAACCTAATCGCGATGTACGAGCACAAGATCTTCGTTCAAGGCGTTATCTGGAACATCTTCAGCTTCGACCAATGGGGCGTAGAACTTGGTAAGCAACTAGCAAACCAAATTCTTCCAGAGCTTGCAGACGATGCACAAGTAACGTCTCACGACAGCTCTACTAACGGTCTAATCAACGCATTTAAAGCGCTGAAAGCTTAAGACTGTTTAAGTAACACCAAGTAATAATTGTAAACGCCAACCTTTCGGTTGGCGTTTTTTATGTCCGTTGATTTACGGCAATAAAAAAAGGCTGACGTATGTACGTCAGCCTTTCGCTTTTTATTTAGTCGATTGTCTCTATTCGAAACAGATCTCGATGAAAGCATTACCCCACTGAGATGAGAAAGGCATGATGATGATTGCGCCTTCACACTTGTGACGAATAGTATGGCCTTTACCTGAAACCACGATTGGCGTTGCCATATCGAAGTCAAAGCCGCTTTCTGCAAGAATACGCTTTGCGCCACCGGTTACCATGTTAGTGATTTCACCCACCATGTCGGTCACTTCTTCGTTCAAACCGTTTGGTCGTTCACCTAGCATGTTTTCCATGATTTCTAGAGCAAGCCCTTCATCAAAGGTGATCGACATTGAGCCACGAGACTGTGTACCAACCATACCAATTAGGCCGGACACATCACCACGAGCGATTTCATCTTTCTTCACTCTTGGTTTCTGAGGCTTTAATTCTAGAGATGCCATCGTTTTTAGTACGTTCATCAAAGAAGCTAAAAACGGGTTTACAAATTCAGCGCGCATAATGTTCTTCTATAATCTTATTCTTTCATTTCGGAGGAGCAAGTTTGGCAAATGCCATGTGATTCAATGACATGGTTGGTCAACTTGAATCCATGCTGCTCGGCGTTACTCGCGAGTAGGGCGACAAGCGCATCGTCTTGTAATTCTATCACAGTGCCACATTTATCGCAGATCAGTAATTGGGAAAAATGCGTGTTGGCATTGCAAGAGCAGCAGCATATAAAGCTATTCGTTGACTCAACTCGGTGAATGAACCCTTGCTCTAACAAAAAATCCAAAGCGCGATAAACTGTAGGAGGCTTGGCTTGCGGTTCACTGACTTTCAATTGCTCTAATAATTCATAAGCACTGGAGGCTTTTTTATTAGATAGGATAAGCTCAAACACTCGCTTTCTTTGGGGTGTTAGCCTAACACCTCGCGATACGCATATCCCTTCAACTTGCTCTATTAATGTGTGGTCCAAATTTTTCACCGTTCAATCAAACATCCCCATTTAGCCCCTATTGCTAGGTAACCTTGTTTGAGGAGACATTGATTTTATTAAAGTCAGGTACAGAGCGTATTGTGACCTACGACTTTGAATAAGACAAGGTAACTCAAAACGACAGTGTGACTCAAGGCATAACTGATTAATCAAGCTGAATTAGAGATCTGGTGAATGAGTTTGAAAATATCAAGTGCAACAATGTGCTTATTGGGCGAGAGTTCTCAATCGACATTGGCCTGTCATCGGCTAAAAAGGGTTTAGTGTTATCTGGCGCAGGAGCGGTTTTGGCAGCTGGTCACCCTGAAGTTATCACCGCGAGCGTATCGGCAGACGGTGTTCAATTCGGTGGCATTATTGGCGCAAGTGCTCCAATAGTATTTGGCCTATGGGAAACCCTACGCAATGAGTTTAAGTAATGGCAGAGTATCAAACAATAATTGTTGCCGTTGTTAGTGCCTTGTCTAGTGAGGTGGGGGAGGTATTACACTTAAAACCGATGTTAAGTGGCTGCGCTTAATGATGGAAAAGATGGATGAGCGTTTGACGTATCTAGAACAAAAAAGCCCCTGAAAAGGGGCTTTTTTGTTGGTAATGTATATTTAAGCCATAGCGACATTCTCTGCAGTCTCAAAGGGCTTTTTTCGCTCAATTTCTCTACGTTGAATAACTTTAGCTATGCTTCTCAGGATGCTTTCTTTAGCGTTCAGAATAGTCACTTGTTTTACGAAGGCATCAAGACCATGCTTGGCCACTAATACGCCGAAAAGCTCATCGGAATATGATTCAGATATGGAGTTGACGGACTCTAGATCTACTTCAACTGCATCGCCAAACAGTATTGCTTCTTCAAGAGCCTTACGTTCTACCGAGGCTGTTCTTCTTGAAGCTAAATCACTTTTATTTATTGCTATTTTAGTTTTCATTATCATCCCCCCCTGAGTTGTTCCATCAACGCTAAGAGTTGTTCATCGACTGTATCGTTTATCTCTTCACAAAGTAAAGATAGCTTAAATTTACAGCTTATTGCAACGCCTTTCCAATAAGTTGGAAGCGTTTCTTGTACTCTTTCACCATCTTCATTGATATTTAAGAGGCATCTTCCAGAAGCGATTGTCAGCGTTCCTTGGAATTGTTCAATTAATCGAACCAAATGAGCTAAGCCCAAGCCTTGGTGGTGGTTTACTGTATAATCTGAACCAATACCACCACCGTAAGGAGAGTTACCTATGTGTTCTGGTGGTAATTGTTGAGCCCATGGGTCGCTGTCATCTGCATGCTTTGTTGAGTTCCCTTCTTCTATACACCAAAGCAACGCTTCTTGATCACATGTGATGCCGTGTAACTGAGCTTTGCCTGAACGTCTCATTTCTTCTAAGAAACCTAAGCCTTTATCCGCGATCGCAAACTCTAAGTGAAAGTCCGTCTTGTTAGTCCCAGGAACTGCGTTTTTTTGCGCCATAGAAAAGCCCGTTGATTGGCCATGTGACCATACATTGTCATGCAACTCGCCTACAACATGATACAGCTGAACTAACCCGTCGGGAGAAGGACCTTCAACGTTGTCAGTGAAATGACGTAAGCAGCTGTTTATAGATGTAGTTACATCGTCAGTTGCTTCTGCTGAACATAGCTGGGTTATAGGAGTGTAAGTTACTCCATTCTTTATTCTTACCGGTTCCGGACAATTCCAAAGGATATGGTTCAAACCTAAAGTTCTGAGGTATCCAGCTATTTTTGGATCACAGTCAAAATTACGCTCAGGAGTTCTCTTGTCTTTGAGGTACGCTGTTAGTGTTGATAAAAAACCCGGAGAATAAAAATCCTTAGCGAGATAGTAAGCGTTATATTCATGTTCGTAATCCTCTGGAATTTCTTTCAGAGCTTCGCTAAGTCCTTTTCCCATAGTGGCCTCTTGGTGTGCATATTAACTTTTTGACAATATTGGGTTGCCTAGAGTTACTTTCAAGGTCTTGTTTTTATTGATAATCTTGTCACCCATTTGTGTGGGGTTATTACTTTTTATTTATCAGTCGTTTAATGATTTCTTATGAAGGTTTGCTGGGAATGATTGAGTATAAACTTGCCAGAAAATATTTAGATATCTATGCCCAGTCACTTGAGCTACTTCTTCAATAGAGTAGCCCTTTCCAAACAACTGACTTGCTCCCTCTCTTCGTAGGTCGTGATACCTCAAATCCTCAATACCCAATTCGTTTCTCACTCGCTGAAAGCCTGCACTAACACTTCGTGAGTTGTAGGGAAAAATAAGTTGGTCTTTGTTCCTGAATGTTTTCGATTCCCTGTGTATAATCGCCGAATTATTTTTGACTACAATGTCCACTGTGAAGCGTGATTCACCGCTTTGAAGTGTTCTTTTTAATGCTAGATGCCTTCGTTCCACTCCATCAATACGTACTATAAGCGTACTGAGTGGGGGAGCTTGCGGCTGAACTAGCGAGTTTCTGTATATATATGCAGTGTATAGATTTTGAGTAACGCTTTATGAAACCTGACAATACCAGTAAATACGCGGCTAACCGCTTATCCGTTGCACCCATGTTGGATTGGACTGACCGCCACTGTCGTTACTTTCACCGTTTGCTATCTCAGCAGACGCTTCTGTACACGGAAATGGTCACAACTGGTGCGATCTTACATGGTAAGGGCGACTTTCTAGAGTATAACGAGCAAGAACACCCATTAGCACTTCAACTTGGTGGTTCAAACCCGGTTGATTTGGCGGCTTGTGCCAAGCTTGCTGGTGAGCGTGGTTATGATGAAGTGAACCTCAATGTAGGTTGTCCTTCAGACCGAGTTCAGAATGGTCGCTTTGGCGCTTGCCTAATGGCTGAGCCCGAGCTGGTGGCAGACTGTGTGTCAGCGATGAAAGAAGTCACAGATATTCCAATTACGGTAAAAACGCGTATTGGTATCGACGACCAAGATTCTTACGAGTTTCTGACTAAGTTTGTTTCTACTGTTTCTGAAAAGGGCGGTTGTGAGCAATTTACTATCCATGCGCGTAAGGCGTGGTTGAGTGGCCTTAGCCCGAAAGAGAACCGTGAGATCCCACCGCTAGATTACGATCGTGCATACCAAATCAAGAAAGACTTCTCAGATCTAGTGATTGCGGTAAATGGTGGCATTACTACATTAGAACAAACTAAAGAGCACTTGCAGCACCTTGATGGTGTGATGATTGGTCGTGAGGCATACCATAGCCCGTTTATCTTGGCTGAAGTTGATCAGCAGATCTTTGGTTTAGACACGCCAATCAAGAAGCGTTCACAAGTAGTTGAAGAGATGTACCCGTACATTGAGCGTCAGCTTTCGAATGGAGCGAGCCTTGGTCATATCTCTCGTCATATGCTGGGTTTGTTCCAAAGCATGCCGGGTGCAAGACAATGGCGTCGTTACATCAGTGAGAATGCACATAAGAAAGGCGCGGGCATTGAGGTGATTCAGACGGCATTGGCTAAGATCCCTAAAGAGCTAAACGTATAGACACCCTCAAGGTTAAAGCAAAAGCCAAGAACTAAAAGTTAAAAGCTTAAAGAACAAGGCTAAATTCGCCATTAGAGGCTAAATTTACCATTGTGAGTTTCCGAAAAGCCACGCATGAAGATGTGTGGCTTTTTATTTGCCTGATAAATAAGGAGTTTATGGTTGTATCTAACTTGGTATGGAAGCTGCAATGTTAGAAAGTAGGAAAGATAGGTCATGAACTCATTAGGGAGACCATTATGTTTGAATTAATCTTTGTTCTTATTTTCGTCGCAACTTTACTCGTTACTGGTATTACGTTTATGACGGTACTAGCGGCAACCGGAATCGCGTTAGCGGTCATGCTGGTCTTAGGTATGATGGGGGTTGTGTTTAAACTGCTGCCTTGGCTGATCGTGATTGCAGTGGGTGTGTGGTTTTTCAAAAACTATGTACACAGCTCTAACCAAAGACGTTATTAAGGTCATCGTGTCGTCAAATCTTTACTCGTCAGCGGTTTATCGTTTTAGAATTTAAGATGTGTGGTAGAATTTTCCCCAATAATCTATGAATGTGCATACAATTAGCACAACGATATGGAATTGGAGCTATCTCAAATGAATAAAATGCCATTAATTGCTTTAGTGGGAATGCTTTCTTTAAGCTCGGCAGTGTCCGCTGAAGAAGAGTTTTCTTACACGACTAAGATCGGTGCTGATATGTGGTGGGGAAGTACAAAGCTGAATGAAGCTAGGTCGAGTGACTCAAACTCACCTTCGTTGTATTTCGCATTTGAGCATAATGCCCCTAAGCTGCCAAATGCGAGTTTCCGCTACTCTACTGTTGATACAACATTGTTAGCGTTTGATAAGTATGACTACACGTTCTACTACACAATGTTGGATCACAAGTTGATGAACTTCGATGCGGGTGTGACATTTACTCAGTATGCAAACTCACATTACAAAGATCCGTACAGTTCGAAAACGACAAGTTTTGATGAGTTTACTTGGAGCTTCTACGGTAACGCAGAAATCAATGTCCCTAATACTCACCTTGATATCATTGGTACGATGGAATTTGGTGATAGCAATGGTATTAAGAGTACCGATTTGATGGCGGGAGTTCAGTACCGTATTCCAGTGGCAGATACTGAAATAGCACTTCGTGGTGGCTATCGTGTGATCGACCTTGATTCGGACAAATTCTTCTCTTCAGAGCTGAACAAACCTCTTGAGACAGACAAAGAACCGGATCCGTTAGATGACCCAAAGCCAGGGCCACCTAAATCGTTTGTTATGGTTGATGGTTGGTTTGCTGGCGTAGAAGTACGCTTTTAGGCAATTAAAACGAATCTAGAACGAAATTTAAGAACGTCACTTTATGAAGTGGCGTTTTTTTATATCTATTGGTTATACCCAAGCATCTTGAAGTTACTTGGGTATATACTTTTCTGGAATTAGTTAGCACATTCATCACTTTCGACCATCCTTAATACAGAGACCTAATTAGCGTCTATTCTTATAAGGTCTATGTTGTGAGGTCAAAGCAAGGGATGGAATATGACACTCAATGAATTACGAAATTTATATCGAGAAAATCTGTTGGTTGAAGCGATCATAGAGCCCTCAATTCAAGAGGGGTCTTGGGTTGTGGAGTTTCGCCATATGGGCGGTGGCTTTGTTTTGCTTACTGATGTTCATGGTGAAGAGTGTCATTACGCGGATTTAGACCTAGCATCTAAGTCGGCAATGGCGGTTGGCTTTCAACAAGTTCGTATTGAAAACCAGTAACTCAATTGACGTTTCAATCGGTTTTTACTTCCAAAAAGTTATAAAACATACTTTTCTATTCTTTCTTGTTATTAAAAGGAGTGGTTAATCTATCGTCACGCAATGATTAGGGATGTCGTGACCATGTCTTTAAATAAGAAAGAGTCTTCACAAAATAATAATGCACAGTCTGGGGCTAATGAGTTACCTGGGCTAGCAGCACCACTTAATGACCAACAATTGGGTCATCTTCAGCAAACTGTTTCTGAATTATCTTCTCAACAACTGGCATGGGTCAGTGGTTACCTTTGGGGTGTGAGCCAAACTCAGCCTGTGGGTGCCGCCGCGCCAATCGCTCAAGCAGCCGCTGCAGTAGCCGCAAAACCTGCGGGTAAGCTCAGCATTATCTTCGCATCCCAAACCGGTAATGCGAAAGGTGTCGCCGAATCGCTTGAGGCAGAAGCGAAAGCCTTAGGGATTGCTGTCGAGCTTTTCGATGCAAGTGATTATAAAGGTAAGAACCTAGCCAAAGAGACACACGTCATTTTTGTGGCTTCAACCAATGGTGAGGGCGAAGCCCCTGATAACGCTATTGAGTTGCATGAATTCCTTCAATCGAAGAAAGCGCCAAAATTATCAAACCTACAATACGGTGTGATCGGTTTAGGTGACTCAAGCTATGAGTTCTTCTGCCAAACGGCTAAAGACTTCGATAATTTCCTCACTAAGCTTGGTGCTAAATCGTTTGTCGACCGTCTTGATTGTGATGTTGATTACGAAGAGTCAGCAACGGAATGGCGCGCTAAAGCATTAGAGCAAGTAAAAGAGACGCTATCGACAGGCACTGAAGCCGATGTAGTTCAGTTGCCCGTCGGTCAAGCGGCTGCCGGTCATTCGCAATACACCAAGCAAAACCCATACACCGCGACACTATTAACGAGCCAAAAGATCACCGGTCGTGATTCGGGCAAAGATGTTCGTCATATCGAGATTGATCTTGATGAGTCGGGTATTACTTACCAACCGGGTGATGCGCTAGGCGTATGGTTTGAAAACAGTTCAGAACTCGCAAATCAAATTCTTTCTAAGGTTGGGCTGTCTGGTATCGAAAGTGTCGATGTCGATGGTGATAACTTGTCTGTGCATAGCGCACTCGTCAGCAAATTTGAGATTACCTCTTCAAACCCTCAGCTAGTGACTAAGTTTGCTGAGCTTTCGGGCAGCAAGAAGTTAATCAAGCTGGTGGAAGATAAAGACAAGCTTCGTGAATACGCGGGTAATACTCAAGTTGTCGATGTTTTAGCTGAGAAGAAAACCAAGCTATCGGCTGATGAATTGATTGGCCTACTACGTAAGTTAACTCCACGTCTCTACTCTATTGCGTCAAGCCAAGCAGAAGTAGATGAAGAAGTTCACTTGACGGTTGGTCTGGTTGAATACCAAAAGGGCGATGAATCTCGTCTGGGTGGCGCTTCAAGTTTCTTAGCTCAACGCCTTGAAGAAGGTGGTGAAGTGAAGGTGTTTGTAGAGAACAACAATAACTTCAAACTGCCGCAAGACGACAACACACCAATCATCATGGTTGGCCCGGGTACAGGTATCGCACCTTTCCGTAGTTTTGTTCAAGAGCGTGAAAACAATGACGCTGAAGGTAAAAGCTGGTTGTTCTTTGGTGACCGTACCTTTACTCAAGATTTCTTATATCAAGTTGAATGGCAGAGGTATCTTAAATCTGGTGCATTAACCAAGCTTGATGTTGCGTTTAGTCGTGATCAAAAAGAAAAGGTTTATGTTCAAGACCGATTAATTGAGCAGGCAGAGCAGGTTTGGCAATGGCTTCAAGAGGGCGCGTACCTCTATGTATGTGGCGATGCAACTCGAATGGCAAAAGATGTCCATGAAGCGTTAGTTACGATAGCGGAAAAACATGGCAACCAGAGCCGCGAACAAGCTGAACAATATATTAATGATTTACGCAAAGCGAAACGTTACCAAAGGGATGTGTACTAATGAGCAAGCAAGTAATAGAGCAAGAAGTGCTAGGTCAAGTACTGGGACCTTTGGCTGACAATGAACGTCTGAAGCGTGAAAGTAAAAACCTTCGCGGTACGATTGAACAAGATCTTCAAGACCGTATCACTGGTGGTTTTACCGCAGATAACTTTCAACTGATCCGTTTCCACGGTATGTATCAACAAGACGACCGTGATATTCGTAACGAACGTACCAAGCAAAAGTTAGAACCTTTACATAATGTAATGCTACGTGCGCGTATGCCTGGCGGCATCATCACTCCTAAGCAGTGGTTGGCGATTGATAAATTCGCAGATGAAAGTACCTCTTACGGTTCAATTCGTCTAACAACACGTCAAACTTTCCAGTTCCACGGTGTGTTGAAGCCAAACATTAAGTTAATGCACCAAACACTAAACAGTATTGGTATAGATTCAATCGCTACTGCGGGTGACGTAAACCGAAATGTTTTGTGTACCACAAACCCGGTAGAGTCCGAGCTACACCAAGAAGCTTATGAGTGGGCGAAAAAGATCAGTGAACACCTATTACCTAAGACACGTGCTTATGCTGAGATCTGGTTAGATGGTGAAAAGCTCGCAACAACAGATGAAGAACCTATCTTAGGTAGTAATTACTTACCGCGTAAGTTCAAGACGACGGTTGTAATTCCTCCACAAAATGACGTAGATGTTCATGCTAACGATCTTAACTTTATCGCGATTGCTAAAGACGGAAAGCTGGTGGGCTTTAACGTATTAGTGGGCGGTGGTCTTGCTATGACGCACGGCGATACTTCTACTTATGCACGTAAAGCTGACGATTTCGGTTTTGTGCCATTAGAGAAAACGTTAGATGTCGCCGCTGCGGTGGTAACGACTCAGCGTGATTGGGGTAACCGTTCAAACCGTAAGAATGCCAAAACCAAATACACACTCGATCGTGTTGGTATTGATGTATTCAAAGCAGAAGTAGAAAAACGTGCAGGCGTTGAGTTTTCTGAAAGTCGTCCTTATGAGTTTACTGGCCGTGGCGACCGTATCGGTTGGGCGGAAGGCATTGATGGTAAGCACCACTTAGCGTTATTCATCGAAAATGGTCGTTTACTTGATTTTCCGGGTAAAGCGCTGAAAACAGGTGTTGCTGAAATAGCGAAGATCCACAAAGGTGACTTCCGCATGACAGCGAACCAAAATCTCATTGTTGCAGGTGTACCTAAGAGCCAAAAGGCACAAATTGAAAAGCTGGCACGTCAATACGGTCTGATGGATGATGCCGTTTCAGAACAGCGCAAGAACTCAATGGCGTGTGTGGCATTCCCAACATGTCCGTTAGCAATGGCAGAAGCCGAACGTTTTCTTCCTGAGTTTGTAACGGATGTTGAAGACATTCTGAAGAAACACGGGTTACCAGAAGAAGATAACATCATCCTTCGTATTACAGGCTGTCCAAACGGCTGTGGTCGTGCAATGTTGGCTGAACTGGGTTTAGTCGGCAAGGCTCCGGGGCGTTACAACATGCACTTAGGTGGCAACAAAGCCGGAACTCGTATCCCGAAGATGTATAAAGAGAACATCGCGTCAGCTCAGATTTTAGAAGAGATTGATTCGCTGGTGGGACGTTGGGCTACAGAACGAACGGATAATGAAGGGTTCGGTGATTTTACAATCCGAGCTGGCATCATCGAAGAGGTGATCATTTCAAAGAGGGATCTGCATGCATAATTCTGTCGCTTCAAAACTGAAGTTAGCAGAGCTACTCGCATTGACTAAGACGGAGCAGATACTTCGTCTTGGACAAATTAATGCTGAGTTAGAGCAGCTAACCGCATTAGAAAGAGTGAAGTGGGCTCTGGAAAACTTAGAAGGAACACATGTGGTGTCTTCTAGTTTCGGAATCCAAGCGGCGTTGATGCTGCACTTAGTGACTCAAGCAAAACCAGATATTCCGGTTATTCTTACGGACACTGGGTATCTATTCCCGGAAACGTATCGATTTATCGATGAGTTAAGTCAGAAGTTGACTCTAAACCTTCAAGTTTTTCGTTCTCAGCAGAGCCCTAATTGGCAAGAAGCGCAATATGGCAAACTTTGGGATCAAGGTATAGAAGGGATAGAGAAGTACAACAAGCTTAATAAAGTTGAACCGATGAGAAGAGCGTTGGATGAACTAGAGGCAGGCACTTGGTTTTCTGGGTTGAGAAGAGAGCAATCTCAATCGCGTGCAAACTTACCTATCTTATCTATCCAAAATGGTGTGTTTAAGTTCTTGCCAGTAATTGATTGGACAAATAAAGATGTTCATTATTACTTAGAGGAGCATGGTCTCAGTTACCACCCACTTCGCGATCAGGGGTACCTTTCTGTTGGAGATACTCATACTACTAAGAAATGGGAACCGGGTATGACTGAAGAAGAAACCCGTTTTAATGGTCTAAAACGAGAATGTGGTCTCCATGAAGACGATGGAGAGCAATATGGCTCTGGGATTTAGACTCATTGCCATTTAAAAAGCTGCCATAAGGCAGTTTTTTTGTTTTCTAGGGTGAAAATTAGAGCAATTGTGGATAAGTCTGTGGTTATTCTGTAGGTACTTTGTAGTTAAACTTGCACAAATAAGGATTTGAGTGTTTATTCGTCATCTAACCGTTATTTTTACATTTTTCTTTAATAAACACTTGCCAATGTGAGGAACATCTCTATAATGCCGCCTCACTGACACGGTAGACGCCACAAGGCTTCAGCGAAGAATGTTAGTAAGGCAACTAGCTTTAAGCGATAATTCGCTTCTACTTTTAGAAAGTAGAAATTAATTTTCAAAAGTGTTTGACACTGAGAATTAAAACGCTAGAATAGCCGCCTCTTCCGAAGTGATGTAAGTCACAACGAAGAGAAGCTCTTTAACAATTTAAACCTATCAATC
>NZ_JBGOOI010000044.1:0-9784 GCF_041439605.1 Vibrio sp. 1F169
ACTACTTCTTCTTGAAGATAAAAGCGGCTTTCCCCGGAAAGCCGCGATGAACCATTTAAAAGATGATTCGTGTTTTATAAGCTGCTCTTGTTCAACCTTAATTTTGTCTGCATAAGCGGCCGATAGACCAGCTGTCATAGCGGAAGGAAGTAGCGAAGATATTTTATCAAGAATAGCTTTCTTTTGTGATTCCGCCGTGGCAAAAAATTCTTGTTTTTGCTTATTAAAATCATCGTCGAAAGACTGTAGAGTTTTCTCTTGGTTCTCCTTAGATTTTACGACAGCAGCATTTAAATTTGATAGGTCTTCTTTGATTTTTTGATAGCTAGATTCAAGCGTCTTTTGCAACCCATCAACAGCTTTAACTTCACCACCTTCGTTTTCAAATGTATAACCGAATATCTCTTTATGGATTTCTGAAATTTCATTTCGTTCATCAGCCGCGTTACTTAACAGAGATTTCAATCTCTTTGAGAGCGTTTCCGATGTTTCCACTTGTTCTGTTATTGACGTTATTCTATCTGCTAGTAGTTCTTTCTCGTCTGCTAACTTTTCCAATTCAACTAAAGTGCTATCAATAGAGGCTTTCGTTTCTCTATATTCTTTTTCGTTGCTGGAGATACTTTCTAAAAAAGTCGCAGCATCTTTTTCAAAGCCCTCTATTTTCTCGAAGCTGTCATGAATACTAATCTTAAAACCATCAAACTTTTCTTTATCTTCTTCGATAGCTTTTGCTATGTCGTGAATCGTCTGTAGATGCGCTTCTGATTGTTTTTTGATTGATGTGACTTTGTTTCTAGCGCCAACAACTTTTGAGTAATGTTCGGGAGCTGATTTTTCTAACTGACTTAACGACTCTTGGGTATCGGATAGTTTTTTCTCTAATGATTTAATTCCATCCCAAAGGTATTCTTTTTCTTCTGCTAGTTTCTTAGACAGTCTTTGTTCGGCAGGTTCATACATGAACGACATATTTGTTACCCTAGTAGTCGTATAAAATTATACTCACTATATATATGGGTATTTATTTATTGTTCAATGTTGATATTCAACTTTTTTAATATCTCAGTGGTACCATCACACAAATCTAAATTTTGGCACTATCCGAAATTCGTTTGTGAGATGCCAACTACCAAACACAACAAGCTAACCTTTCAAGCCTTTGTTTTTCGATTACAGCCACTCTTCAGCCAAACACTATTTCCCAAACTAGCTTGACCTGCATCAGCGACTTGCTGCTTTCTCGTCCTACAACCCCCACTATTGCTCATAGTATTGGTTTTATGAGGCTGCTCTATGATATATTTCTCGGCCAAGCGTATTACAGACGAAGGCTAATAATGTCTATCAACCTTTCACTCCTTCCACCCAGTGAGAAAAATAAAATCGAACTGGATAAGCAAGCATCGTTTCTTGTATGGAAACTGAAGCAAGCGAAATGTGGCCCTGAAGCCATTGTTGAAGAAGCAATGAAGCTAGGTGATCCAGAAGAAAAGGCTTGGTTTGAGCAGTCTGTAGAAAAATACAAACGGGTAATGGGTGTCGCATAAACGCAGATAAACCTTACCCAGCAAAGCTGTTGAATTGAAATGACACAGTAATTTGCTAGAATTTGCACCGTTAATTGAATCAGAGAGAAGATCCCGATGGGAAGAAGTTTTGAAGTGCGCAAGGCCTCAATGGCGAAAACTGCAGGCGCAAAAATTAAAGTTTATTCTAAATACGGTAAAGAGATTTACGTACTGGCTAAGAACGGCAGCTCTGACCCAGACATGAACTTACCTCTTAAGCACCTGATTGCTAAAGCGAAGAAAGACCAAGTACCCGCTCACGTTATCGACAAAGCGATCGATAAAGCGAACGGCGGCGGCGGTGAAGACTTCCAACCAGCTCGTTACGAAGGTTTTGGCCCAGGTGGCACAAGCGTAATCGTTGACTGTTTAACAGACAACGGTAACCGTACTTTCCAAGACGTTCGCCAATGTTTCGTTAAAACTGGCGCGAAAATCGGTGTTGAAGGTACTGTTTCTCACATGTTCGCTCACCAAGCTGTATTCCAGTTTGCAGGCGAAGATGACGAGATCATCCTAGAAACGCTAATGATGGAAGACGTAGACGTGACTGACGTTGAGCTAGAAGACGGTGTTATCACTGTATTCGCTCCAACGACTGAGTTCTTCAAAACGAAGACAGCACTAAACGCTGCGTTCCCAGACCTAACGCTAGACGTTGAGGAAATCACTTTCGTTCCTCAAACAACTACGCTAGTAGCTGAAGAAGATTCTGAGAAATTCCAGAAGTTCTTAGACATGCTTGACGACTGTGATGACGTTCAGCAGGTTTACCACAACGCTGAGCTGTAATATCAATCTATAATTGATAGCTTTGCTCTTGTGAGTAGAATGTAGAATACAAAAAACCGAGCCTAGTGCTCGGTTTTTTTATGGGCGTAATTCAGACGTTTATCCGTGAGCATGACTCTTTGATCGCAGCCCCTTGATGGCAGCTTCTAGATCATAGCTCCTAGAACATAAGCCCTTGATCATCGTTCCGTGATCTCAGGCACGCAAAGCGTTCTCGGGCGACAAATCCATGCTGAGAGTTTTCTGATCAAAGGAAGTACGGTGAGGTTGAGCGTGATAGCACACGGCCAAGCAATGAAAAAGCTTTGTAGCCAGATTGGCGGCCACTCGGGGCTGAATCCCATTTTGTAGCCAGAAATTAACCCAGACATGATGGTCGCCATGGTCAGGGAGGATAAAATCGCGGTTACCCAAAATTGTTTGTTGTTCATACTGTGTTCTCCCGTGATTTTCTGTTGTTGATGAGATAAGGTTACATCTATCCATTAATGAGAAAAATAGGCACATATAGAAGTATGAATTCCATATTTGGAAATATTGATGATCTGTTCTTATTCTGCGCAGTGGTTGAAGAGGGCTCTTTGCTATCGGCCTCTAAACGGCTGCAATTGCCTGTGTCGACCATGTCGCGTCGGTTAACCGCATTGGAAGATCGCCTGAATATCCGACTTTTAGAAAAGAAAGGTCGTGAGCTGGTGGCCACCAAAGACGGTGAGGCGGCCTTTTCTGCACTGAGCAGCGGCATGGAGTCGATTCATCAGGGCTTTAATAGCTTGCTAGAAGAGCGTGACGCTATTCAAGGCAAGATAAAGCTCGCCGTGCCTCATAACTTCTATAGTGGCTTTTTAAGGTCGATGGTAGAGCAATTCCTCACTCAATATCCGAGCGTTCAGCTCGACCTTACCTTGAGCCAGCAACAGTTTATCCCGCAGACCGACCGTGACTTACTGATCACGTTTAAGATCTCAGAGATGGAAGGCATGATCGCTCGTCCACTTTTCAAAGCCAAACACGGATTTTTCGCGAGCCAAGAATACTTAGATTCGCGTGAGACGATTGAAAAGCCGGACGACCTAGAGCTTCAAGACTGGATCAACGTTGATGATGTGTTTGATATGCCGCTCTACAAATCCGACCGCTTGGAACAGATGATCACGATTAAACCCAAGTTTATTGTCAACGATATTCATGCGGTGGCGGCCGCAGCGCAAAAAGGTTTGGGGCTTGCTTCATTGCCTTTTCGTCATGTATCCCCTGAGATGAATTTGATTCAAGTGCTCCCTGAGTATCATCGGGGTGATCGCCAAGCGTATTTAGTGTACAAAGAAAGAAAATATCAGCCAAAGGCTTTGACCCTGCTTATTGATGCGTTGATTGAGAGTGTTCGATCTTTTCATAGCGATGACTTGGTCAAATAAAAGGAGAAAGAAATGAAAGTAAGTTTTATCGGGCTAGGCGTTATGGGCTTCCCAATGGCAGGCCACCTAGTCAAAGCCGGTTTTGAAGTAACGGTGTTTAACCGCACTCACAACAAAGCATTAGACTGGGCTGATAAACACCAAGGTAAAACGGCAGAATCTGTGGCTGAGTGTGTCGCAGAAGCTGACGTGGTATTGGTTTGTGTAGGTAATGATGACGACGTACGCAGCATGACAACCAGCGAAACAGGCGCATTGGCAGCAATGAAGCCAAACGCGATTCTTGTCGACCACACTACAACGTCTGCTGTGCTGTCTGAAGAGCTTGAAGTGGCAGCGAAGCAAGCTGGTGTTCGCTTTATGGACGCGCCAGTGTCTGGTGGCCAAGCGGGCGCAGAAAACGGCGTGCTAACCATCATGTGTGGCGGCGAACAAGCGCTTTTCAACGACCTTCAACCTGTGTTCGAAGCTTACGGTAAGTCGTCAGTTCTGATGGGTAAAGTCGGCCAAGGCCAACGCGTAAAGATGGTCAATCAGATCTGCATTGCAGGTGTATTGAATGGTCTTTCTGAAGGTTTGGTACTTGCAGAGAAATCAGGTCTTGATATCCCAACTCTGGTTGATTGCCTTAAAAATGGCGCTGCCGGTTCATGGCAGATGGAAAACCGCGCGACCACAATGGCGCAAGATAAATTCGATTTCGGCTTTGCCATTGATTGGATGATCAAAGACTTAGGTTTCTGCCTAGATGAAGCAGAACGCCAAGGCATCCAACTTCCTTTGACGGAAAAGACCAACAACGCCTACAAGACACTGTCTGCCCAAGGACAAGGTCGCATGGATACATCAGTATTGATGAAAGCTGTAGTTGAAGAGACGAAAAAGTAGAAGAAACTAAGAAATAGAAGAGTTTGAATAGTAGACGAGATTAAGTAGAGAGACTAAAAGTCGTCGAAGCTTCGTTCTGTTTTGACAAAATAGCCGCTAACTAGCGGCTATTTTTTATTTTTAATCAAAAAGAAAAATAACATATTTTTCAACAATGTAAGTGGTTGTAAGCTTGTTTTGGTTGAAAGTCCATCAGCACCGTTCGTGTGCTGCGAGATCTGTATCAATTTCACTTCACTCTATGCTGTGAATTGTTTAATTGTTTGAATTATATTGCCATTTCATTACAAAATAGTTGAGAAATAATCACTGACTGAACTGGTCTATTTAGGTGGTTGACTTATAAGTCAATGATAAAATAATAAAAAAACGTGATATGATCGTCATTGTTAGTAAATTCCCATGCATTATTTTTCAGGATTATATGAAATCAATATCAACAAAGCTTCTTCTAGTTCCACTGCTCTTTTCTATCTTTTTAGTTGTAAGCAACTTAAAAAGCGAAGCTACCTCAAATGAGGTTATGGACAGTTTTCACTCTGTGTACGAGGACCGAGTCATTCCGTTATCTGATTTGAAAAGCATTTCGGATTTGTATGCGGTAAGCGTGATTGATGCGGCGAATAAATACCATGTGGGAATGATAGAGCAGGCGGCTTTTTATTCTGGTGTTTCTGTTGCGATGAAAGAGGCTCATGAGCTATTCCTTCATTATCTGGCAACGCAGCTAACAAGAGAAGAAGAGGGGTTGGCAAAAGAGCTTCAACTTAAAATAGATAAGGTAGAGCGAGAAGTACCATTAATTCTTGATAAACATAGAAATATGATGATTGATGATTCTGAGATGATCACTCAGCTTTATCTCCTTGTCGATGATATGGGAGGTGTTCTTGGTGAATTGATCTCATTGCAATTGGACGTCGCTAAGGAAGAATTAGCCCATTCTGATTCAGTTTTAGAATCCAACTCTTCTTTCTCATGGTGGTTGGTTCTTTTTTCTTCTATCGTTGCTTCTGGTTCATCTTATTTCCTAGTGAAAAGAGAATTGAGAAATTTACCATTGATCGTAAATTGGATTAAAGCCCTTGAGAATGGACGTTTATCGGACGTTAAGTTGAAAGAGGGTGGAAATGAGCTCGACACTATTTCAGATTCTTTGTCTCAACTGTCTGCAAAATTGAATGATATCCTGTCACAGGCAGGTGTAAGCATGAATTCAATTAACCAAAAGCAAGAAGAGTCTTTAGCTCTGATAGAGAGATCCCAGAGTAACTCTTTGAATGAACTATCATCGGTAGAGCAAATCGCGACGGCCGCGACTGAGTTATCTTCAACAGCGAGAGACGTTGCTGACAACGCACAAAGAGCTGAGCAGTCAGCAATGGAAGCGAATGACATTATTCAGCTAAGCCATGGAACATTGAAAAACTCAACTGACACGACAGAAGAAATTTCTGAATCAATATCAGAAACTCAAACGGTCGTGAATTTACTTAGAGAGCACTCAGAGCGTATCAGCAGTGTTGTTGAGGTAATTAAGAACATCTCTGAGCAAACCAACTTGTTAGCGCTTAATGCCGCGATTGAAGCGGCTAGAGCCGGTGAGCAAGGAAGAGGGTTTGCTGTTGTTGCTGATGAAGTAAGAGCTTTGGCTGGGAAAACTCAGCAGTCCACTATCGATATCCACGAGATCATTGCGCAGTTACAAGACCAATCTAAGCAAGCGGATGAATCTATGGTGAAAAACGTTGAACTGATGCGCTTAACAAAGTCTACGACTGATGAGCTTGCTCAATCTTTTCATTCGATATCAGAAAAGGTTTTAAGTATTTCAGAAGTGAATGCCATCGTTGCTACGGCATCAGAAGAGCAAAGTGCCGTTACGACAGATATATCGACACAACTTGAAAATATGAACGTACTGGTTCAACAAAATATTGAAGGCATTGATCAATCAGCTCAAGCAAACCAAAGCGTTGTTGAAGTAACGAAAGAACTCAATTCAGAACTAAGCTTTTTTAAGTTAGACAAATAACCAGTCGATGCTAGTGTGCTTTTTCTTTAGAAATTAAGCCCCCTTGATTTAGATGTAATAATTGAGACCATGACAAGATAGCCGCCATTGAGCGGCTATTTTTTTGTCTGGTATATGTGCTATCGAACACATTTCGCGACTGATCCACATCGATGTACGGGCAAAGCGGCGCCTGTAATCTAGTTAGACTACGTGAGATTAATGCTGCGGAACGCGCTTCAAAGACTCTAACTTTTCAACTAAAAAATCAATAAACAAGCGTACATGAGGTCTTGGATATTGAGTATTCTTATATATTGCGAATATTTCGCCACTCCCTTGCTCACTGTGCATTGAGGTCCATTGAGGGAGTAACTCCCTTAACTGTCCATTTTCTAAGTACGGTTTTAGCATCCAGTCAGACAGTAAAAGAACGCCAACTCCGCTAAGCGCAGCATGTAAAAGAGGTGAGCCGCCTTTTGATATCAAATTGCCTGTCACTAACACTTTTTTGTTAACTGCATTTTTCTTAAAGTACCAATAGTTTTTTTGCCGTTCATGGCTTATCAGCAAACAGTTGTGATCTTGCAACTCTTCGGGTTTATCGATAGTTCCGTACTTTTCAATATACGACGGGGCTGCGACCAATGATGCGTTATTGGTCAGTAGATTACGAGCCTTGAGTCGACTGTCTTGTGGTGTACCAATACGGATAGCGACATCAATATTTTCACTGTTTAGATCGACCACGTTGTTATCCAGCTCTAACTCAACTTGTATTTTAGGGTACCGCTCAAGGAACTCTGGAATTAATGGAGTAAGGCACAGGTTACCAAAGCTTTCAAAAACGGAAACTCGCAGTACCCCTTCAGGGGTACCTTGATCACCTTGCATTTCTTCTAACAATCTATTGCTATCTTGTAATATTTTGGCCGATTGTTGGTGAAAATATTGACCTTCTTCAGTCAGCATTAGTTGTCGTGTACTGCGTTTAAAAAGCGAAGATTTAATCTTACTTTCCAAGTTATCTATATTTCGTGCGACCGAAGAAGGAGCCATATTGAGAGCTCGGCCTGCCTGAGAAAAGCTTCCAGACTCCACGACTTGGTCAAATATTTTGATTAGCTCTAACATATGCCCACCTTTGCGTTTTGCGCATAACTAATTCGCATAATATGTGTATTCTGCTTATATTTCGAATTGTGCACAATGGCTCCGTCGCATTGATAGCGATATTCATTAATCAAATATAGGTGCCAAAATGTTAAAACGTATCGACCTCGCTCAAGTTCAACCTGACGCTTTAAGTGCAATGCTGTCTATCGAAGGCTATTTATCTGACGTGGCGTTATCGAGTGAACTAAAAGAGATGATTAAAATCAGAGCGTCAATCATCAACAAATGTGCTTACTGTATTCAAATGCACACAGCTGAAGCGTTGAAGATCGATATCTCTCAGCAAAAACTGTTTGCTCTCGCAGCATGGCAAGAGTCGCCACTCTTCAATGACACTGAGCGCGCAATTTTGACTCTAACGGATGAAATGACGCTGATTTCGAATTCGGGTGTTTCGGATGCGACTTATCAGCAATGTCTAAGCTTATTAGGAGATGAATTACTCGCACAGTCTATGATGCAAGTAATCATGATTAATGCTTGGAATCGCTTTGCACTTGCCACAAAAATGACTCACGGATAAAAATTAAAATCAGAACAAGTCCATGTAACTGAAGATCAAAAAAGGTTACAGGCTCTTGTGAGCTTGTAGCCTTCTAAATTAATTAGTTCTAGTGCTTTTTGTATATTAGAAATCAAAAGAAAGGCTGAAATCCCAGTAATTCCAATCTGAATTATTTAAATCAAAATGATGAGATAGATACGGTTTTACACCCCATAGATTGAGTGTGAAACCAAGGTTAATGTAGCTATCGGCCTGACTCTGTGTTTCACGATAATCATAGTCAATGTTTTTGAATGATAACTTATTGTAGTGCTGTTTATCATGGCCATATGAAGTTGATAAATTTAGCCAGTTATTAACTTCGTAGCTCGCACCAACTAACTTGTTCAAATAGATACGCTCGTGCCTGATTCGCGTATCCCAATTTGAACTTGAGAGATCTTGTCGATCGATGTATTGAGCGTCAAAGTTTGAGAAGAAAACGGTGTTTTGGTATTTGAAAGCTGAAAATATACCCGTGGTGTACACTCCCGTTTTATCTGTATTTCCACCAATGGAAGCTGATACCTCATTGTAGGCTTCATCAAATAAGAAGAACGAATACCCGAGTCCTATATCACCAAATTGGTCGGAGTCGACGGAACCAAATAAACGCCATTCATCATTGATATTGTGGGATGCATTAAGTGTAAAGACGTATTGGTTTGAATAGTCGCCTAAGAAGTTACTTTGGCTCATGGTGACGTCGAATGTTTGATTTACAAATTCGACATAGTCAAACGTGTCATCGGTATTTGATGCTATGTGGGTAGCAGTATAGGGTTCGGCACTGTAGGTGATGTTACTCGCGACTAAAATAGAAAGTGGAATAGTGAAAAAAATTACGTTGCGAAAGGCTTGTATAAGCAAAACAAATGTCTCGGTAAATGATGTCCCTATTATGGATAGAAGTAAGCCCTGTATCGGTCAGGGCTTACTGTTCATTTAAATTAGCCGCGAGCGTTCATTACGCGGTTTTTAAGTTGTTGAATGTTTTTCTTAAAGTTAGGGTTTGAACCAATGTGGCTCTTGATGTTGTCGACGGTTTGTTGAGCTACATCATTCAAGTAAATACCATCAATTCGACCTGACTCTCTGTCGACTGTAATGTGAATTTCACCGCCTTTAGTTGATTCGATGTAACCACCATCTGTACTGATGTCACCAGTGATGTGATTGACTAGCTTTCCGTTTTCGTCGTAAACCTTCACACCATCGTTATGGTGACGCTCATCAATGACGTAACCATCGATTGCATCGTGTGTTGTAATCATCCAAACGTTGTCACCTACTTTAGCTAACTGACGGCCATTGTCAGCGTCTGGCGTTGCTTCAATTGGGTTTGCTGGGTCGATTTGAATCGGGTGACCTAGTGTTGGTT
>NZ_JBGOOI010000044.1:9882-39960 GCF_041439605.1 Vibrio sp. 1F169
TTCAATTGGGTTTGCTGGGTCGATTTGAATCGGGTGACCTAGTGTTGGTTTCCATTCAGTTACAAGGTTGTGGTCGCTATCACGAACGTAAACCGTACCGTTTTCAATGCTCAAGTAGCCATCGACTTCACCGTGAGTCGATACTTGCCACATGTTTTCTGCAATTTGGTCAACTTGACGGCCATTGTCAGCGTCTGGCGTTGCTTCAATTGGGTTTGCTGGTGTATTTTCTACTGGGTTAACAGCGTCAATATTAGGTAAGTTACCAGGTAAGTCTGAACCGTTCGAGCCCGATGTGTTGCTTGAAGAACCACTGAATAATCCTGCAACTAATGCCGCAGAGGTCGCGCCAACCATTGCCCAACCGCCTTCACTGTCTTTCTGATATAAGTTGCCATCGACAACAGCGACAGAGCTTTCTTGTGCTTCAAGCTGGGCTAGAACCGATGCGTCAATTGCTGAAATTTGATTTTCGATCAAAGCATTAGTTTGCTTATTTGCTTCAACAACATTTACTTGTTGTGCCAATGTTCCGAATGAAATCATTGAAAGAATAGTTGTGGCTAGTATGGTTTTTTTCATTAATTAGCTTCTCAAAGAGTTTGAACGTTAGTTACGCGTCTATGCGGTTAAGTTGGCGTTCTTGCCGTTGATGAAGAGAATAATGGGTGCCGGATTTTTGTGCTAATGGCCAAAAGGAACATCGCTATTAACCAATGGTTAATAGCGATGTTTTGATTGCAAGGTGGTTCGCAAAGGCATCTTTCCTCAAGAGGTTGCTTACACAGATACCGTAAATAGGTTATTTATCCCAATCTTCGAGAAGCTGGGTAATGATACTTAGCAGCCATTGTTGCGTTGGGTCATTTTTATCTTTTATTGGGTAATAGACCAGTATGTCTTTTACTAAGTTCTGCTCTGTATCTATAGGGCTCAAGGCTTTAAGGTTTGGGTATCGTTCGATATGAATATACCCTGTTGAAGGGAATAAAATGTTGGTTTCAGAAATGGTTTCCAAGATCGCAGATGGGAGCTCCGAACGGAAAACGATGTTCGGTTGAAGTGTTATGTCAACCTCTCGAATAATCTTTTCAGCAAAGGATTCTTTTAAGTTCCAATCGGCAGCGATAAGCGTCGCAATTGGGTAATTTTGAACATCGGAAAACTCAATGCGATCTTGTATGGGGTGATCTTTCCTCACATAGACTCGAAACTGGTCTTTAGTGATAAACTGGCACGCAATATCTTTCCTAGATAATGGAAGGTCGTAATTGATGCCGAGTTTACTTGTGCCTATAGAAATATCTTCTAGAGAACTCTTTGACCAGTTAACTAAATGAAGTTCAACGTTAGGAGCTTGTTGATGAATTTCAGTAAAGAGATCTTTCCCTATTGCGTGTAATAGAAATGGAGAGATCGCAATTGTGAGTTTTCCATTAAGATCACTCGGTGCAAATTCTTGAAGTGACTTGATGTTATTATTTAAAGTGTCGAAGGTTGGGGCGATCTTTTGTGCCAGGTTGTCAGAGAATGGTGTCGGGCTTAACCCTCTAGGTACTTTTAAAAATAATTGGTCATCAAAATGATGACGTAGTCGATTGAGTGACTTACTTAGTGCAGGGGCCGATACATGAAGGCGTGTTGATGCTTTTTGAAGGTTTTTTTCTTGGTAAATAACTAGGAAAGTGCGTAACAGGTTCAAATCCAAATTATTGTAAAAGTCTTTGGCCATTCTTGCCCCTTAATATTTGTATAAAACGAAATGGCAATTGAACATAACGAGGGCGTGTTGTGAGTATTATCTGTTAAACGCGTTATTGTCAATTAAGTAGTTAAGATAGCTGAAAAGCAGTTTGATTAATAATTTAATCGAGCTAAATTCGTTATGCACTTCGCTTAAAATCGCCCGCAGCATTTTTTAAGTTAATTGAAAATGCGAGATACTGCCCTTTTCATTTTTCTCTGTCCACTCACACCGCCTCTCAACCATTCACTCCTCGTAATTACCATTCGTCGCATTGATAAAACGGCACGACAAATTCTAGTTAACCTTTCAACGTCAACATTTGAAAGGGATTAGAAATCATGGCTATTTCACGCATTGCTCACTTACATACTTCAAGCTCTACCACTTCTCTGTTTAAGCGTTCATTACTGATTGCACTTGTTTCGTTTGCACCGTCATTAGCTTTGGCGAACCCGAGTTCAGACGTGCTCGATATCTATAACCAAGCCGCGCGAGGTAATGAAGATTTGGTTGAAGTGGCTTACGAACGCCTGAATGACACGTTACAACAAGATGGTGCTACGCCACTGACTTTAGTTTATTTAGGAAGCACAGAAACCCTGATGGGGCGTGATGCGTTCTTACCTTGGAACAAGATGAAGTATGTGGAGAAAGGCTTATCAACCATTGATAAATCACTGGTGCTGCTGAAAGACGAAGACCAACCAATTCATGAGCAACCTCGTGTTCAAGGGCTACCAGATTCTTACCTAACTCGCGCCATGGCTGCGGTGACTTACACCTCTTTACCAGACATGTTTAACCATTTTGATCGTGGTTATGACCTGTTCTTATCGTTACTCGCGGAAGATGATTTCCAACAACAACATTTCGCTGCGACCTCGTGGATTTACCGTTACGCCATTACCGCATCGATTCGTGCTGAAGATCTTAAGCAAGCACAAGCGTGGTTAGAACAAATGGAAACTGCCGATGCCGGAAACATCGAGACCATGACGGCCAAAGCCCTCCTTGCGAAAGCAAAGTAAGAACTGCGAATGCTTAAGAATGATGGGGTCAGTGGAGGATAAAGGAATGATTGAATTTAAAAATATCGGCAAAGCATATGTCACGGGCGGTCAACGTGTTGATGCATTAAACGGAGTCGATGGGCACATCCAACTCGGTGAAATGGTGGCGTTGTGTGGGCCGTCTGGGTCAGGGAAAAGCACACTGTTGAACATCCTTGGTTTGTTGGATATGGACTATCAAGGCGAGATAAACATTGATGGCAAAGCGTATCCAACAGAGCAAATCGCCGCTGCGCGCTTTCGTCGTCAGTCGTTGGGTTTTGTATTTCAGCGCTTCAATCTCGTTCCTGTGATGACGGCGCTTGGAAACGTCGCTTACCCATTGATGTTGAACCAATGCACGAAACAAGAACAGCAGACCAGAGCGCAAGACATGTTAGAGCGTGTAGGGCTAGGAGATTACGTTCATCATCGTCCAGACAACTTGTCTGGAGGTCAGCAACAGCGTGTCGCGATAGCCAGAGCGTTGATTCACAACCCAAGCTTGGTGATTGCCGATGAGCCGACCGCCAGCCTAGACAGTCACACTGCCAACCTTGTGATCGACATTATGAAAGAGCTCGGCCACGAAATGGGCACGACTTTCATTGTCGCAACGCACGACCCAAGAATGGCACAGCGCTGCGATCGAGTCATTGAACTTATCGACGGACAATTGGCTCCACAAGCTGTAACCACGGAGGCGATCTCATGGGCAAGTTAACACAAAGAATGAGCACGTTTTTACTTCCAACTTCGGTGCGCTTGGCTTGGCTTAACTTATTAAGAAATGGTCGCCGCAGTCTGCTTTCGGTATTGATCATCGCGATTGCGGTTTTCGCACTCACCAGTGCCGGTGGTTATGGGCTTTACACCTACGAATCTTTGAGAGAATCGACCGCTCGAGATACTGGTCATCTTACTTTGAGTACGCCGGGATACTTTGAACAAGATGAAGACATGCCGCTGAGCAATGGTCTGGATAACGTTCAAGCGCTAACCAAGAGCATTATTGGTGACAGCGACGTGCGTGGTGTGCAACCACGAGTCTACTTCAGCGGTTTGGTGTCTAACGGCAGTAAGTCGACCATCTTTATGGGAACGGGCGTCAATGAGCGTGAGTTCGACATGAAAGGCCCATTCCTTGATGTGCGAAGTGGTCAGAGTCTCTCGGATGTGAGATCTCCAAGATACGACAGCCAAGAGCCACAAGTGATGCTGGGAACTGACCTTGCTCGTAACCTCAAAGTTGCGGTTGGTGATTGGGTGACACTGCTCGCGACCACCAGTGACGGTGCTTTGAACGCTTTTGATTTTAAGGTGCAGGGTATTTATTCGACAGGGGTTCCTGAGTTGGATAAGCGTCAGCTTTACGTACACATCACCACAGCCCAAGAGCTTTTGGCCTCAGACAAAGTCAGCACCTTGTCGGTGTTCCTATTTGAAACAAGCAAGACTTCGACCGTTCAACAACGCGTTCAAGCGACTTTAGATCGAAATAGCGCTAGCCAAAACGATCAAGGCACAGAGATCGAGATCACTCCGTGGCAAGATCGCGCGTTTTTCTACACCAAGGTTAAAGATCTTTACGACCGGATCTTCGGCATCATGGGTGCTGTTATGGCATTGGTGGTGTTCGTGTCTTTGTTTAACACTATGACCATGTCGGTGACAGAACGTACTCGTGAAATCGGCACCTTGTCGGCACTCGGGAGTTACCCCTCTGAAATCGTAGCGGGCTTCTTAAAAGAGGCGGGATTGCTGGCTGTGATTGGCAGCGCGATCGGCGCGTTAGTGAGTGGCTTAGTGTCGGTGTTATTGCTGGTGGTTGATATCCAAATGCCACCACCTCCGGGTCGAACCGAAGGTTACCCACTCAACATTTACTTCTCATTAGAATTGGTTGGTTACGCCACTTTAGGTGTGCTGACGATCTGTTTGCTGGCTGCTTATTTCTCTGCTCGCAAAGGCGTGAATAAGCCAATCACGGAGGCGCTGGTTTATGTATAAATTTACTCGTTCATTCAATACCTTGGGTTTGGCTTTTGCGTGGGGTTCTGTTTTGGCTTTGATTCTAGCATCAACTCCAAGCTGGGCAGTCGATTCACAACAAGCCACTGATATGATCGCTAAGGCCGATAGCTACCGTTTGAACAGTGCACAAGCGTCTAAGGTGGTTTCTTTGGTGGCGCTGTATCAAGACGAACAGCTCGATAAAACCCGTGAGTACAACGTCTACACAAGACCAAACCGAGAGTCGTTGGTCGTGTTCAAATCGGCTGTCGAGGCTGGGCAAAAGATGCTGATGATTGAAGATAACTATTGGTTGTTGATGCCGAAATCTCGTCGACCAATTCGTATCACACCGATGCAAAAGCTATTGGGCGAAGCCTCGGTAGGGGATATCTCGACGCTGACGTGGAGCGAAGACTACCAAGGGGAGTGGGTTGCCGAGCAACAGGTTGAGATGCCGACTGGCGAGACACTCGATACCCATCACCTAAAGCTCGCGGCGAAAACCAAGGGTGCCAGCTATCAATCGATTGATCTGTGGTTAACGGCTGACCGAGCGTTTCCAGTTAAAGCGGATCTTTATCTGCGTTCGGGAAAGCTGGCGAAACAAGCGTGGTTTACTGAAGGTGTGCGTGATGGATTACCCACAGTGATGTCGATGACCTTGCTCGATAAGATTCAACCAAGCAAGAAAACCGTGATTGAGTATCGCGAAGTGATTGAGCAAAGCTTGGAAGACAAGTATTACAACCCTGCTTACTTATCGCGTAACAGCGTGTCTGGGCTGTAGGTGAGCGTCATGAAAGCTTTTAATCGTAAGTCTCACATCAAGTATTCAGCCGTTACTTTGCTTGCCTTGTCTTGTGTGAGTCACCCGATTCAAGCGGACGATCTGAGCTTGGCGTGGGATTGGCAACTCAGTGCAGAAGCGATTGAATCGCGAGAGTCGCCATTTAGCCCTTTACCATCTGATAATCGTCAGTCTTTGAATGGCTTGTTGGATCTTGAGGTTGGATATGACAATTGGCTTGGTCTGTTCGCAGTGAAAGCCAACGATATTCTAAGCAATAACCCTCAACAACAAGACGCAAGCTTTGAATCTGAATTTATTGTGCGTGAGTTGTTCTGGCAAGGTGGTGTTGAGCTGTCGAATTCATTAATCGGTGACCACTATCTTGATATTACGCTTGGTAAGGTTCGTTTGGATTGGGGCGTGGGTTATGGCTATCGACCGTTAGACATCATCAAGCCGTATCGACAAAACCCAGTGGGTATTGTCGCAGAAGAGGGCGCGGGTGTGGCCTCGGCGTCACTGTTCGATATGACGGGAGAATGGACACTGCTTTACAGCGATTCGTCATGGACTTCTCAAGACGTAAATGAATTCGAAAAGCAGAACCAACAACAAGGCTTTGGGCTGCGTCGTTATAACCTGGTGGGCGATCACGAATATCAATGGGTCGCTTATTATGACGATGTACGTCACGGATTGCTTGGGGCGAGTTTAGTGTCGGTGTTGAATCTCGCGTGGGAGTTTCATGGCTCGGTGGTCTATCAACGACAAAGCCTTGGCTACAGTCAGCCTAATTCAATGCTTAAACCGGTTTATCTCGAAGAGCAGGGCGAGGCTTATCAAGCGTTGGCAGGACTAACATGGGCCAATGACACGGGTCACAATGTGGTCTTGGAATATTGGTTTGATAGCCGCGCTTGGAGCAATTCTGAATGGCAAAGTGCAATAGAAAGTGCCGAGTCTTTGTCGGTTAATTCGATGACAGCATCACTGGCAGGGTCTTACGCGCAAGGTTATCAACACGCCAATTTGGTTCAGCACAACATCATGTTTCACTGGTCTTTGGATTCGACACATGGCTGGCTTGAAGATATTACGCCAACATTCGATGTGATGTTGTCTCCTCAAGACGGCGGTTTTATTGCGACTCAGTGGCTCAATTATCAAGCATTAGATAATGGCAATTCATCGTTGGATTTGGAACTTGCTGCACGCTTTCTAGGCGGTAAAAATGATTCTGCTTACGCCAGCTTACCCGATAGTCATATGATTCTCTTAAATATCAAAGGGCGATTTTAATGGACACTTCTTCAAACAGTCGATTTTCATGGATTAAGAGTTTCGCGTTCACCACGCTATTTTGTGTTCTTATTGCGATTACAACCCATACGATTTGGGGCGGCGGATTAACGGTTAACCTGGCAATCAGTTTTGGCTTTGGTTACAGCGCCGTGGGTTCTTCTTTCATCTTGGTGAAGTTGTTTAAGAGGACATCTCGAACGCTTGAAGTGGGTATCTCAATGGTGATCGCGATGACCTTTGGTACCTTGAACGCGCACTATTGGTTGAACGGATATTTTGGATCCAATATCTCGGACCTTAAATCTGTCGTGTTGCTCGGTGTGATTTTCTGTTCGGTTTGCTATTACTATTTCTACACACGAGAGCAACAACTGCGCGCTGATAACGAATTGGAAGTGGCCAAGCGTAGTCAGGCCGATCAAGAAAAGGTGGTGGTGCTGAGTCAGCTTAAGCAACTGCAAAGCCAAATTGAACCGCACTTCTTATTCAACACACTTGCGACCATCAATGTGTTGATAGAGAGTGATAGCGCGAAAGCCAAGTTGATGCTCGAAAAGCTCACCGACTTGTTGCGTGTGACCTTGAAAAACAGCCGCACTGAGCAATCGACCATCGCACAAGAGGTCGACTTGTTAGACGCTTATCTTAATATCCAAAAGATACGCTTGGGTGAGCGCTTAACGTTCTCGATTGAAACACACGAGATTAGTGATTTTCAGGTGATTCCACCGTTCTTGATTCAACCCTTGGTCGAGAATGCACTCACGCACGGCATTGAGCCCAAAGCGGCGGGTGGCCAAGTGAATATCCGTATTACTCAACAAGCCGAGCAGTTGAAGATTGAAGTGTCAGACAGTGGTGCAGGGTTGAAAATACCTTCTGCGAATACGGGGCATGGTGTTGGGTTAAGCAATATTCGTCAAAGAATCGAAACCCTTTATGGTGATCAGGCGAGCCTAACGATTACTGAACAAGCTGAGGGTGGGGTAGTCTCTACGATCTTGTTACCACTGACTGACGCAGCCACTTAGAATTACAGACCAGAAAGCACAGAACAGTGACGAAAAATAGACGATTTACAGTGTGAATTTAAAGGACTAACCATGAACAACCCAGCAATACAGCCGAGCGTAACGGCGATTATCGCAGACGATGAAGCACTGTTAAGGCACCACCTAGACAAGAGACTTGCTGAGGTTTGGCCGGAGCTGGAGATCGTCAGCAAGGCACAAAACGGTTTGGAGGCGATGCAGAGTATTCAGCAGCTTAAGCCCGACGTGGCGTTTCTCGATATTCGTATGCCTGAGCTGGATGGAATCTCGCTGGCGAAACAATTGAACAAGCTAGATTCGCCGCCATTGATTGTGTTCATTACGGCTTATGACGAATACGCAGTTAAAGCCTTTGAACATAATGCGATGGATTACCTGCTTAAGCCAATCAATGAAGAGCGCTTACTGGCGACATGCCAGAAGGTGCAAGCGCGTCTGTCGAGCAATCAAACACAATCAGGTATTACGCCAGAACAGCCCGATATCACGGCGTTAATGGCTCAGCTTCAACAACTATCACAATCGTCTTCCCAGCAAACACAGCCTCCTTATCTATCGCAGCCCCTTTATCAACAGCAGAAGAAACATCTCACGTGGCTCAAAGCCAGTGTCGGAGAAGACATTCACCTTATCGCCGTCGATGATGTTGCTTACTTCAAAACGGAAGACAAGTACGTGTCGATATTCAAAAAAGGTCAAGGCGGTTTGCTAGAGGAGTTTATTCTTCGCGTGTCGCTAAAAGAGTTGATCGCCCAGCTTAACCCAGATGAGTTTTGGCAGATTCACCGCTCGGTGGTGGTTAAAGTGTCGGCCATTGATAAGGTGAAGAAAGGGCTCTCTGGCCAAATGTCGGCGTATGTGTCAGGCGAAAAGCTACCGATCAGCCGCGCCTCGCAAGCTCTTTTTAAAGGGATGTGAGAAACCTGTTTAAGGGAATTTAATAAATCAGTTTTAAGGGATGTGAAATCACCCGATCTATAATCTATGACTATCAGCTTGTGTAATTTATAAAGTTGACAGTTTCATGCATGTTTAGATTGTCTCTCAAAATTTAAATGACTGAATTTATATGAAATTATTATGCTATTGCGATCGGATATATTGGAGGAAAGCCCTTCAAAGAGATCGTTATGAAAGCATACTATTTAGTCGTCGTATTGAGCTCCACATTGCTAGGTTGCAGCTCTACTCCTCAACAACAAACGTTATTGAAATCCGATCCATACTGGGTCAAAGGAGAGTTAGATAACGGATTAACCTACCATGTCTACCCTGACCAAGAACAACCGGTCTCGGTACGCTTACTCGTGCATGCCGGATCTTTGCAAGAGAGCGAACAACAGAAAGGGTACGCCCACTTTGTTGAGCATATGGCGTTTAATGGCAGCAAGAACTTTTCAGGAAATGAGGTGGTCGAGCTATTTGAGCAATCTGGTGCCAGTTTTGGTGCAGACTTAAATGCTTACACCTCTTATCAAGAAACCCTCTATAAATTAGATCTGCCCGACAATAAGAACCTAGACAAAGCGCTGGCTTGGTTTAGAGACATTGGCGATGGTTTATTGCTGTCCGAAGCTGAAATCGAAAAAGAGAAAGGTGTGATACTTGGGGAGTTTCGATACACGCGAGTTGAAGATAAACCTCTCTCGTTTAAGTTCTACGATCATCTGGTTGAAGGGACGACTTACCAAAGTAACGATCCTATTGGCAATAAAGAATCCGTTTCTAAAGCGAATGTTCAAGAATTAAAGAACTATTACCAAACCTGGTATCAACCTCAGTTAACCGAAGTGATTGTCTCTGGTGATATCACATTGGCAGAAGTGATCCCTTTGATTGAAGATACTTTCTCTGATTGGCAAAGAGGCACAACACCGGTTCCCGTGAAGAACACGTCAGTGGATTACAATACTCAAGATTTTGTGGCGTATGGATCTGGTGTCGAGCCACCGAGCATCGGGATAGTCATTGACCGTGGGGAAAGAGTGACACAGAGCCATGAGCAACAACATCAGCTTTGGTTAGATGATATTGCTCAACAACTTATCCAACAAAGGTTGAATTCTGACTTTGTTGACGCTGCGTTACCTGTGCAGTGGGCTGCTTCAACACCCTACTTATTAGAATACCAAAGGTATTCGATTACTACCGTCGGTTTTCCTGTTAATAGCCGAGAGCAAAGTCAGCAGCAGTTTGTTTCTACTCTCGCCTCTTTGCGTGACTATGGCGTAAGTGAATATGAGTTGGCGAGTGTGCTTCAGCAATACCAAGAGAACCTTGACGACATTCAACTAAACTGGGATCAAATGGATGCTGTGGCTCATGCTGATGGTAAATCGACAGCATTGGTGATTAACCAACCCGTTCAATCACAGCTTGATTATAAGTCGAGCTTGAAAACGTTTCTTGCGAATACGGATCTGGAGGCCGTGAATGATAACTTAGATGATTTGCTTTCCAGCCCTTATATTTTGGGGTTAGGTTTATCGTCTAAGGAAGACATGCTAGCAATGGATAACGAGCTAAAAGATGTCAGAAAAGCCTATGAAAAGAAAGGTAACAAGCCACTGCTCGTTACCGCAAGTTCTGCGTTTAGCGTGCCAGAATCTCAAGGCGACATTGTGAAACAAATTCAGGTGAGTGAGGATCCTAACTTACAACAATGGACATTGAGCAATGGTATCGAGGTTTGGTATTTACGAAACCCTGAGGTGGGTAATAATGTTGGTGTTTATTATGCGAGTGAAGGTGGAAAAGCAGCCCTAGATTCTTCTTTATTTCCTGCGTCAGAGGTGGCGATTTCAGCATCGATCCGTAGTGGTGTTGGTAAATTCAGTGGATCGGAATTAAATACCCATTTGAAACGCAAAGACATCCAAATTTATTCCTTCATCAACTTTACTCATCATGGGCTGGAAATAAGCACTAAGAAAAAGACGCTCGCAGAAGGCTTAGCTGCGCTGTATACCATTGTGACCGCACCTAAAATTGACAGCGATCAGCTTGAGGCAGTGAAGTCTGAATTCACGCAAGGTCGTACTGCCTACCTAGAAACCCCATTGGGACAGTTTACCCAGATGGTGAATCGCAACAGCTATCAAGATAGTAGTCGTCATATCATGTTGGAAAGTGAAGATGTTGAAGCTGTTACACCTCAAGATATACTTGATATACAGCATCAACTCTTTCAGAAGTTAAGAGACAATACGCTTGTCATCGTTGCTGATATTAAGCCATCTGAAATTAAGCCCCTCGTACGCCAATATGTTGCTTCATTGCCACTAGAAGCGGTTGAATCTCCTAATTATGAGGTGGCTTATAAAACGGATTCAGAAGAGCGAATAGATGTATCGATCAACAATGAAGACAGCAGTCAGTACTTGCTGCGTGTAATTTCCCAGCAAGCTCGGGATAAAACAGCAAAAGATGTGTTTATGGATGATATGCTGCAGCGCGTATTGTCGAGTCGCCTAACGGCTTATGTTCGTGAAGAGTTAGGCTTGGATTATGCACCTTACGTGTATTCGGTCGCTCAAGACAGTGAGCCAAGTTACGACTGGTTGGTGGGCTCCTTAACAGCCCCTGAAAACTTAGATCAGGTTGAACAGGCGATTGATAAAGTTATTGCTGAAGCCGTTAAAGGCATTTCTGAAGATGAGACTCGAACCGCTGCTAAACAGCTAGTGGCTGACCTCACGCCACTTCAATATAAGCCTACTCAACAAGCTTGGTTTATTTCACGTTACTTAATTCATGACTACGGTGTTGAGGCACTGTTTGACTTACAGGGAACGACAGATTCAATTTCTAGTAAAGATATGACGGAGTATGCTAAAGAAATTTTTGGAGATAACAGCTACCAGTTGAAGAACTTGTTAAGGCCAAAAAGTTAAGCCCATTGAGAGAGTGACCTTGTAGAAAAGTCGCTTTCAACCTTAAATCTAAGATATCGAACCTAAGCCAAATGCACCGTCATTTGGCTTTTTTATTTGGGTTAGGGTTAGTCTTTAAACTCGTTACTTTTTAATTCATCACTTTCAAGCTTGTCACTTTTAAACTAGTTACTGACTTTTAAATGCTCGTAATTTGCGCCTTATATAACTGAGTGCAATTTATAAAATAAAGATCTAGATCACAAAGGTACTCATCCGGTTCAATATTAAATAATAATCGTTAACTCAATCTGTATATTGTCGATGAATGACATTAAGAGGTTGTTATGAAAACATATTATTTAGCGGCGGCTGTATGCCTCACCTTGGTTGGCTGTAGTTCAACATCAAGTATCACCGAAACCTTAATCCAGCCGGATCCGGCATGGACATCAGGCCAACTAGAAAATGGCCTTACCTACCATGTTTATCCAGATCATGAAGAATCCGTATCTGTTCGTTTAGTCGTGCACGCGGGTTCGTTCCAAGAGACTGACCAACAAGAAGGTTATGCGCACTTTTTGGAGCACATGGCATTCAATGGCAGTAAAAATTTCTCTCAAAATGACGTGATTCGTCTATTCGAAGATGCAGGCGCTAGCTTTGGTGCTGATATCAATGCCTACACTTCTTACCAAGAAACTGTGTATCAATTAGATTTACCTGACAATGTCCAATTACAGTCTGCCCTGACGTGGATGCGAGACATTGGTGATGCTCTGGACCTATCAAGCTCAGAAGTCGAAAAAGAGAAAGGTGTGATTCTTGGTGAGTTCCGTTATGCACGCTTAGACGACAAGCCATTCGCAGAACAGTTTTTAGACCACTTCATTGAGGGTGGTCAGTATGAAGGCCAAGATGCACTTGGTACTAAAGAGTCTGTGCTCAGCGCGACTTCCCAAGGGCTAAATAACTTTTATCAGACTTGGTATCAACCTCAGAACGTTGAGGTGATTGTCTCCGGTGACATTGACACAAAAACCGTCATTCCATTAATTGAACAGAAGTTTTCAGACTGGCAGCGAGGACAAACTCCCAAGCCAGTAAAACAAAGAATTACCACCTTTAATGAAGGTGATTATATTGAGTATGCAGAATCGGAAGCGCCAAGTATCTCTTTGATGATCAACCGAGGGGCAAGTGCGGTAGACACTCGCGCGCAACAGCATCAACTTTGGCTTGATGAGACAGTACAGCAACTGATCAGGCAGCGACTTAATACCAAGTTCAATGATGCGGCTTTGCCAACTCAATGGATAAGTTCCAAACATTATTCTATGGAATATCAGCGCTATTCATTGGTGGATGTTGGCTTTCCTGTCGGCGCTCGTGAGGTGACTCAAAAGGAGCTAATCGCCACATTGGCATCTCTGCGTGATTATGGCGTCTCTGAAAATGAGATAATTAGCGAACAGCATTATTATCAAGACTTACTCGATAATGTTGAGATCGATTGGGACAATATGGACAGCGTACAGCACGCTAACCAGAAAGCGACGGCTTTAGTGAACGAACAAATCGTGCAATCACAACGAGACTATGAAGCGAGCCTTGAAGAGTTTGTCGCAAATCTCGATCTTGATGCGATTAATGCCAATATTAAGGCTTTGCTTTCTAGCGACTATTTCGTAGTGGTTGGTATGAATGAAAGTGAAGATAAAGTTGCGGTTACCCAAGCCATCGAGAGCTTGAAAGCAACTTATAGCGAAAAGGGTGCCAAACCGTTGTTTTCGGTGACCAGCAGTGCTTTTGCTGTTCCTAGTTCGCAAGGCGATATTGAGTTAGTGGAACAGATGTATGTAGACCCATACGTTCAAAAGTGGACGCTTAGCAATGGTATCGATATGTGGTATATGCGTGACTATCTTGCAGGCGATGACATAGGTATTTATTACACAAGCTTAGGTGGTATGGCAGCACTCGATCCTAAGTTATATCCAGCGTCAGAGTTAGCTCTTGCTGCTATCGGTAGAAGTGGTGTTGGCAGTTTTTCAGGAACGGAGCTTAATGCGCATTTGGATCGTGAAGATATTCAGGTTTATCCGTTTATCGATTTTACTCACCATGGCGTCGAATTTAAGCTTACCAGTAATGGCTTAGCGGAAACTTTTGCTGCACTCAACGCGATCGTTACATCAGTCAAGGTATCGCCAGAGCAACTGGAGGCGGTTAAGCAAGAATTCATTCAAAATCGAGATTCTTACTTAGCAAGCCCTACTGGTCAGTTCGGATATGCAATGAACCAAAATACCTATCAAGCGGACAGTGATCATGTGTTGCTCGATAGTAAAAGTGTGGAAACGGTTTCTGTTGAAGAGATAAAGAGCGTCCATCAGCAGTTGTTTGGTCAATTCCGAAATAATCAGCTGGTTATTGTGGGCGACATTGATCCAAGTGAACTGAAACCTCTGGTTCGCCAGTACTTGGCTTCTATTCCATTGGAAAAAGCCGTTGTGCCTGACTTTAACGTCGCGTACAAGCACCCATCTAAAGCGCGTATTGATTTGTCGGTCAACACGGCTAATAGCACTGAGTACATGCTAAGAGTCATTGCGGAGCCTTCCGAGCAAACTGGAATAGTAAGAGGGCAAACGGCGAAAGATATCTTTATGGAAGACATGCTGCAACGCCTGCTTGTTACTCGTTTAGACGCGTACATACGTGAAGATTTAAGTCTAGATTACTCACCTTATGCTTACTGTGTATCGCAAGATGGTGATACAAGCCATGACTGGTTTATTGGTGCGCTGATCGACCCTAAAAATGCCGATAAGATAGAGGTCGCGATTGATAAAGTGATAGGAGACCTTCTGAAGGGCGTCTCAAATGATGAGATTAGAGCGGCAGGCAAGCAACTAGAAGCGGACTTTACGCCTTTAGATACTAGCGTTGTGGACCAAGCATGGTTCGTATCTCGTTATCTTCTACACGACTATGGTGTAGAAGCCTTGTTTAACGTGAAAGCGACGGTTAACTCGATTTCTCGTGAAGACATGAATCAACTTGTCCAACGCATCTTTGGTGAAAATAGCCGTAAGGTTAAGAACATCATGCGTCCTAAAGCCTAAAGCCTAAAGCCGACTGAAACACTTAACCCAAAGCCAAGCGCACATCGCTTGGCTTTCTTGTTTTTACACCATTCATAATATCTATGCACCAAGCTTTGTTGAGCTCTTTTTGAGGTATATAAATCTAAATGCCGTGAGTGCCTAATCGGTTGCATCGTATCATTTTCTAAAAAAATGTTTTAAATCAAGACAGCGTTTCATTTGTATTGTAGATTGACGATCTACGAGAATGTTGTTTGGATATTAGATTGCTTAAATTAGGTACCCGATTAGTCTTAATGTTGTTTTTACTGAGCTTTGGCTTAGTGAACTCTAACGGCTATTCGTTCCCTTCTAAGCCATTTCAAATATACTCGGCTCAAGAGCAATCTTCACAGAATGAACAATCTTCCTCGATAAAACAGTGTAAACAAGCCGCTACGGATAACCCGTCGAGCTACTTTGAGTGCGATAAGGCTCAGTTTGGCACCGATCCTTCTGGTGACAGTTCCAACTATCACGACACAGAGTCGAGCCTCCAAGCTGCAAACTTCAGACGTATGCTCAGTAACGAGCAAGAAAGCGTGGCCGATCTTGAGCCTGCTTATCATCTACTGATTGACTTCTCTCCCCCCTCAATACTGGCTTCCCTGCTCTTCAACACGCCGTTGTTGGATTCCAAGCTGCACTGGACCAGTATTGTGAGTTCTCCGTCTTCCCGGCTTTCGGGGTGGAAAGAGGGCAACATCCAATACTCGCATTTCCGAGAACTTCTTAGCTAATCGTTTGACCCTAAATTGGTCGTATCGATGGTCGCCTAGTGCCCATTGAACTCGCCAGTTAACCAAGACAAACATAGCGACATCAGCTTTAGCATCACTACCATTCAATCAACTTGTTCTGGTTTCAGCTATCGATCGTGTTCGCAAAACATTAGTTATACCAATCGTAGTAAATAACTGGTCAACCTAGCTGGTTAAAACGCTCGTTCACTGCTTTTTCCGGTGCTATTTTTGAGCTCGTATTTACGGTGATTGGTAAAAAGAAGAGATCTTGACTGTGAAAAAACGCATTCCAAGAAAACAAATCAACCACTATTCAAAGTGGAAATACGCGGTGCTTATCGCCACCATTATCATCATGGTTCTGAGTGCTTTACCTTCTTGGTATGGCGAGAATGCATCGGTTCAAATCAGCAATCGCTCTGAGCAGACAATCGATGCGACTCAAATTACCCAATACCTTGCGAGCGAAGGCATCCAAGCCAAATCTGCATTTCAAAAAGACAAACGTTTAGTCGTGATCTTAGAAGATGCTGAACAACAAGCGAAAGCCAAAGAGGTGCTGAATGAGCGCCTATTGGATAACGCGACGGTTGCGCTAGCGATGGAGCCAGCAGCACCTAAATGGCTAACTGACATGGGCTTTGCGCCGATTCAGTTAGGCCTTGATTTGCGTGGTGGTGTGCAGTTCTTATTAGAAGTGGATATGGAGCCGGTTTATCACGCGCAAGCTCAAGCGATGGTCGACGAGATCACCAGCGAAGTGCGTTATGCCCGCGGTAAAGTGGTGAACAACCAAGTTCAGTTTGATTTCCGTACCGATACCGATTTCGAAAAAGCACAGAAGCTGATTCGTCAAGAGTTCCCACAATGGCTACGTAACCGCTCAGACAAGTCGCTAACGTTAACTCAGTCTGAAGAAGAACAAAGAACGCTACGCAACCTTACGGTTCAACAAAACCTGCAAATCATGCGCAGCCGTATTGAAGAGCTAGGCATCACTGAAGCATCGATTCAACGCCAAGGTGAAAGCCGTATCCGTATCGAGTTGCCGGGTGTACAAGACCCTGCTGCAGCAAAAGACGTGATTGGTGCAACGGCATCATTGGCGTTCTATTCGGTGTACGACAATGCCACTCGCAGTACTCAAACCCTAAAAGATTCAGACGGCAACCGTGTGGTCGTCGACCGCAAGGCAGTGTTGAGTGGCGAACACATTATTGATGCTCGCAGTGGCATTGGTGAGATGGGCAGTGCAGAAGTCAACATTACGCTAGATTCTTCTGGTGGTAAGAAAATGTCTGAGTTCTCACGTCATAACATCGGTAAGCCAATGGCAACGGTGTACAGCGAATACAGCCGCGATAGAGCGGGCAACAGCAAGCAAGACAGTGAAGTGATTAGTGTGGCAAACATCCAATCTCAACTGGGTAGCCGCTTCAGAATCACAGGCGCTGGCAGCTTGGCTGATGCGCAAGAGCTTGCGTTATTGCTACGTGCAGGGTCATTGACTGCGCCTGTGACCATCATTGAAGAACGTACTATTGGCCCATCTTTGGGTGCTGAAAATGTAACCAACGGCTTTGCTGCTTTGGCACTTGGTCTTGGCCTTACGCTGACGTTTATGGCGCTATGGTACCGCCGCTTAGGTTGGGTCGCGAACGGCGCATTGGTGGTTAACATGACCACATTGTTTGGTTTGATTGCGCTGCTACCGGGTGCGGTTTTAACTCTGCCGGGTATTGCGGGCTTGGTACTGACCGTCGGTATGGCGGTGGACACCAACGTGCTTATCTTCGAGCGTATTCGAGACAAGATGAAAGAAGGACGCAGCTTTGCTAGCTCTATCGATCGTGGTTTCGATAGCGCATTCTCGTCAATTTTCGATGCTAACGTCACTACCATGATCGTTGCTGTGGCTCTATATACCATTGGTAATGGACCGATTCAGGGCTTCGCTCTGACACTGGGCTTAGGTCTTCTAACCAGTATGTTTACGGGCATTTTTGCTTCACGAGCAATCATCAATTTGGTTTGGGGGCGTGACCAACGCCACGATGTAAGGATTTAAGCATGAGTACTTCAAAAATGACTATTTCAGACCGCTATTTTTCAAATAGCAATATGACTCGCCTTCGTAAGGTGATGTCTGTGATTTCTATTGTGCTGTTCATGAGCTCTGTGATGCTGGTGGCAGTGAAAGGTTTTAACTGGGGTTTGGACTTTACTGGCGGTGTGGTTGCCGAGGTTCAACTCTCTGATCAAGTAACCAAAGATGCGTTAAAAACCAAGCTCGACACGGCTTTTCAACAAGACGTTCAAGTGGTTGGTATGGCAGAACAGGATCGCTGGACAATTCGTTACAGTCAACTGACAGACGCTCCACAGCCAAACTTAGTGGATACTTTGTCTTCTGTAAGTGACCAAGTAAAAGTGCTTAACAGCAGCGTGGTTGGCCCTCAAGTGGGTCAAGACATGGTTGACCAAGGTGGCTTGGCGGTATTGGTGTGTTTCCTAATGATTATGCTGTACCTGAGTGTACGTTTTGAATGGCGTTTGGCACTTGGTGCTCTTGCTGCAATCATTTACGACGTGACGCTTATTTTAGGTTTGTTCGCCTTTACTCAGTTTGAGTTCAACCTGACTGTATTAGCGGCCGTGTTGGCGATTTTGGGTTACTCATTGAATGACTCGATCATCATTGCTGACCGTGTTCGTGAAATGCTGCGCGGCAATCCAAACGGTGATACTGACAACCTGCTTAACGAATCAGTTAAAGCGACCTTCTCACGCACCATGGTGACTTCAGGAACAACTCTAATTACCGTCTCTGCGCTTTGGCTACTGGGTGGCGCGGCACTGCAAGGTTTCGCTATTGCACTCGTTGTGGGTATTGTCAGCGGTACGTGGTCCTCCATTTCAGTAGGCATCACCCTACCTAAATTACTTGGATTGCAGCCTTGTCACTATCAGGTGAAACCAGTAATCGAAGTTGAGGGTGAGTATCCTTAGTTTCCTGATTGCTTAAGTTTTCTAATTAGATAGCGCTCAGCCTTAGTCCTCATTGACTAACGAGTGAGTTCAGCAAAGCCTTTCGTTTGTAGCAAGACGAAGGGCTTTATTTTTTATAAGAGTCAGTCAGTTAGTTAAAAGAGAGGCTATTTCAAAAAACAATGGATTGAGCAGGCAAGCCCTCATTATATGAAGTATGTTTATATGACGTCAGTAGAAATGAGGCAAGGTAATGGAATATCGACATCAATGTCATGTAGGCGACCACGGTGATGCACTCAAGCATCCAGTATTGAGTGCACTGGTTCAATCATTAATGCAGCAACACTCTCGCCTCAATGTTATCGACACGCATTCAGGCACAGGGTGTTATGACCTCACCACAGCGCCAAGCAATCACGCGGGTGAGTTCGCTGAAGGGGTCGGGTACTTGTGGCGAAATAAAGCTTATCTTCCTCCAGCATTCGCTTCTTTTATGTCGGTGCTGGAATACTACAATCCGAATCAACTTATCTCTCTCTATCCGGGCTCAGCAGCCATCACTTACCAACAAGGCCGCAGCCAAGATAGTTTCTATTTTTCAGACATTCAGCAAGATGAAGCTGATTTACTGCAAACTAATATTGAGACGTTACAACGTGACCTTGATGTTTCAAGCAAGCTCACTATTACTGCAGGTGATGGGCTCAAAGCGCTGCCTGATGATGTAGCAAAACACGATAATCATCACCTGATTGTTATCGATCCTCCCTATGAAACCGATTCTGAATATCTCGCAGTGATTGATGCCTTGGTTAAAGCGTATCAACAATCAGAAAAGGTATCTGCACTGATTTGGTACCCGCTTTACACGGATGACAAGAGCTCACTGATTCTGAATCACTGTGTTACTGCAGTGAAAGATGGTTTGCTGCCAAGTCCAATTAAGTCGGAGCTTCGCCTTCGAGACCCGAAAGGGGATGATCGCCTAATCGGCAGTGGTTTGTTGTTATTCAATCCACCACAAGGCATTTCAGGAATAGTCGCAGATACGCTTGATTATTTACACTGCCAACTCTCGACCAATGGTGAAGGCTATTGGCAAATGAGAAGCCTATAGATCTGATTTTTATGGGTTTTATGATGATTTTCGAGATGTAGATCGCTAAATCATTTCAATCTGTATGGTTTAAATTGACCAAACTCTAACTTTTATCGATTGATTTATCGCGATGAATCATATAAAAATAGTACATCAATGCGCACAGGTGCATACTGGCTCATAAGTTAAATAATTACCCAAATTAATATCAGATTGTGGTTTACCCCCTAAACTGCATAAGGCTCGCACTAGTCACGCGAGCCTTTCTTTTGCCTGAAAGAAAACTTAAGGCATTGTTAGCACTTCAAAATCCACTACAACGCAGGGTAATCGATATAGCCTTTTTCGTTGCCGCCGAACAGAGTGGCGCCATCAAGATCGGATAGTTCATTGCCGTTTTGTAGGCGTGAAACGAGGTCTGGATTCGCAACGAATGGGCGACCAAATGCGACGAGGTCGGCGTAGCCTTTGCTTAACACTTCTTCGGCGCGTTCTGGTGTGTAACTGCCAGCGACGATGATGGGGTTAGAGAACAACTCTCTTAGTTCGACACGGAAGCTTTCAGGTATCACAGGCGCATCATCCCAATCGGCTTCTGATAGATGCAAGTAAGCGATATCACGTGCTTGCAGCGCCTTTGATGCCTCTAGAATCGTTGGCACGATGTCTGGGCAGTTCATGTCTTTGAAGGTGATGAACGGAGCTAAACGAACGCCCACTTTATCGGCACCAATCGCATCAATGACTGCATCCACTACTTCGATTAGAAAGCGAAGTCGGTTCTCGCGGCTGCCGCCATAGTTGTCGGTGCGCTTGTTCGAATTAGTTCTTAGGAATTGATCGATAAGGTAGCCATTACCACCGTGGATTTCCACGCCATTGAACCCTGCCTCGACCGCTTTCTTCGCTGACTTAGCAAAATCTTGAACCACACGATCAATATCGGCTTGGGTCATTTCTCTTGGTTGAATGCAATCCACCATGTTGCCGTTTCCATTCTCGTCAGAGATCCAAACCTGAGTTTCTACCGGAGCCAGTGCCGAAGGCGCGATTGGTAGTTCACCTTTTTGGAAGGTTGGATGAGACACGCGCCCCACATGCCATAGTTGGCAGAATATCGCTGCGCCTTGTTCTTTAGCGGCAGAGGTGACACCTTGCCAACCTTCCACTTGTTCGCTTGTGTAAACGCCGGGTGTGAATGAGTACCCTTGAGAGTCATCTGAGATTTGTGTCGCTTCAGTGATGATGAGTCCTGCACTTGCTCGTTGTTGGTAGTAAGTCGCCATCATTTCATTTGGCACGTTTCCAGGCTGGCTTGCACGAGCGCGCGTCATGGGCGCCATAACCACACGGTTTTGTAGTTCTAGATCTTTGAGTTCTGCTGTTTCGAATAATTTGCTCATGGTATTTACCTTGTATCGGTCATGTATTGATTGATTTAGCGTGCGGTGGTCACTATTTCGATTCCGCAGGGCTGAAGATAGAGTCGTTTTGTGGCCTTTCAGCTCGGTTGGCTTTTGCAATAAGCAACAAACCAATCACTGGGACAACAACGGCTGCGAATGGAATCATTCCTGCGCCTAGTTGGCTGTCGAGTACCATGCCGCCTAGGAAGCCACCGAAGGCATTGGCCAAGTTAAACGCTGAGATATTCGCGGTTGCTGCTAGCTCTTGGCCTTCGCCACCGTGGTTCATTACTCGAAGCTGCATAGCAGGAACGTTCGCAAATGATGCAATACCAAAGACAAATGCAGCTGCAACGAATAGGATTTTGTTGTCTACAACAAGGCCAACCACTACCAATGAAACGATCATCGCGATAGCCCAAAACATCGATGCCTTGCCTAAATCTTTGTCAGAAGAGCGTCCGCCCAAGGTGTTGCCGATGATTAATCCGACACCCACAATCACTAAGATCCAAGTTACTGATTCTTGACCGTAACCCGTGATGTGCATGGCGATAGGCGCAAGGTAGCCGTAAAGCGTCATGAAGCCAGACCAAGCAAAAGCGGTGATCGCCAAGCTGATGAGAAGCATTGGATTTTTGAATGCCAACAGCTGAGTTTTGATGTCTTTCGCTTCGCTGTGACCTGAAGATTTTATTGACGTTAAGATTGAAATCATGGCGATGGTGCCAAGTGCTGCCACGGTAAAGAAAGTTGTGTGCCAACCGAATTGCAAGCTCACCCAAGTACCTGCGGGAACCCCAAGAACGTTAGCGAGCGTTAAGCCAGCGAACATCTGACCAACAGCACGACCTGCCATTTTCTCAGACACTAAATTGGTCGCGACAACGGCACCTATGCCATAGAAAGGACCTTGCACTAAGCCTGCGATAACGCGGCTTGCAAGTAGAAGTGGGTAACTAGGAGCTAAGGCTGACAAGATATTGCCGATGATGAACAGTGCCATTAAGCCAATCAGTACCATCTTTTTGTTAAAACGTGCGAGGTAGATGGTTAAGATCGGGCCACCAATAACGATAGCCAATGCGTAAGCACTGATTAGGTAGCCGGCTTGACCTTCGGTGATCGAAAGGGATGTGGCAATTTGTGGAAGGATGCCTGCAATAACAAACTCAGCGGTGCCGATGGCAAAAGCTGCGAGTGTCAGTATCCAAACTTGGAATGGGATCTTTTCTATATTGATCGCTTCTGGTTTCATAGTGAAGTACCTGTGTTAATTCTTGTTTGTTAGGACGTTTACATACACGCCCTAACGATTGTTCTTTGCTTCTTTGCTTCTTTGCGGAGTGTTAGCCGAGTAGAGCACCGCCATCGATGTCGATGATTGACCCCGTTACGTATGGGTTGTTAATCGCGAATAGATAGCCCATTGCGATATCTTTTGCCTCTCCGACTTTGCCTGCTGGTAGGCTGTTTTTCGCGTTGTCGTACATAGTTGAACGAGCTGAGTCATCCATATTTTTGTAGGCTTCAGTCATGGTAAGGCCGGGGCTGACGGCGTTGACTCGAATCGGTGATAGCTCTTTGGCAAGCACCTTAGTTACGCTTTCAAGTGCAGCGTTGATGGCGGTTTTTACGTAAGTGCCAGCTACCACTTTGCGTGACAACATACCCGTCGTGAGAGTGATAGAACCGTTGGGTTTCATGTAACGCGCGGCGTGCTTGGCTACGTTCAGGCTGCCCCAAAATTTGGTATCAAATGCTGCTTTTGCGTCTGCGATAGCAACGTCTGTCACTTTTCCTGCGGGAGCGTATGACCCCGCGGTTATCACCAAGTGATCAAATGCACCGATCGATTCGAAGTATTCACAAACCGATTTCTCATCGGTGATATCAACGCCTGTGTGTCGGCTGGCAATATGTATCGTGTTGTTTTCGTTTCTCAATTGCATTGCTAATGCTTTGCCGATACCTGATGTTCCACCAATGATGACGAATGTGTGCTTTTCTTGGTTTGTAAGTTCGTTGTTCATGTTCTGAATTCCTGCGTGTTCTGCTGATGGTTGTCATTATATTTATTCGACTAAATTTGATAATTGGCTAAAATATAAAATAATTATTCGGATTAACTGAATAGTAGGAGAGGTGAATGGACAAGTTTTCAGATATGGCGATGTTCGTGAGCATTGTTAAGCATCACGGGTTAGCAGCGGCGGGGCGAGAGTTAGGGCTGTCTCCTGCGACCATGACAGCAAGGCTTCAGGCGTTGGAAGAGCGTTATGGTGTGAAGCTGCTGAACCGAAGCACAAGACATGTGTCTTTAACTGACTCTGGGGAGCTGTATCACAAGGCGTGTCTGGAGATATTGGATAACGTTAGCGAGGCTGAAAACCTGATTCAAAATGGCGTCAAAGAGGTTAAAGGCCCACTAAAGATTGCAGCACCTAAAGACATCGGAAAGCAGTACATCCTTCCTATTTTGTCGGAATTTTGTCAGCAGTATCCAGACGTTATTCCCTACCTGTATTTGAACGATCACCTATCGAATATCGCTGAATCAGGCATGGACATCGTGATCCGTTATGGGGAATTGGTCGACAGTAGCTTGATCTCAAGACGCTTATCACCAAGCCGACGAGTGCTGTGTGCTTCACCAGAATATCTTGCCAAGCATGGAACGCCGTTAACACCACAAGATTTGGTCCAGCACGACTGTTTGGCTATGCTGCGTAGCAATGAAGAGCTCAAGACATGGCACTTCCAAGACAATGATATGAAGAAGTCGGTGACGGTTGTGCCGAAGCGATTTTCAGACGATGGCGAAGTGATTCGGTACTGGGCATTGCAAGGAGAAGGGATTGCGTTGAAGTCGGTACTCGATGTGCAAGATGACATCAATAACCAACGCCTTGTGACGCTACTTAATGGCTACATGAAGAACTTCAACACCTCGACGTCAGTATCGAGTGCCGACTTGAATGTGGTGTATATCAGCAAGAAATATCAGCCGAAACGTATTCGGCTGTTTTTGGATTTTCTGTTTGAGCGGTTTGGCGATTTGGTTAAAAATTCTAGTTAGATTAGCCGTGAATCCTCGCATGACAGAGCTCTCTAACTCAACGTCAGCTTAAGGACAGAGTTCATTGAACTGGTTATGATGCGTGCAATACAAGGACGTGATTGGAGAGAGAAATGAAAGTAGTCGGTAACACGGTTATCCAACCTTTTCATAAGGCAACCTGCCACTGCGGTGCGGTCGAATTAGAGCTCAGCTTACCTAACGGAATAGAAAAGCCGCGCCGTTGTGATTGCTCTATCTGTCGTCGTAGAGGGGCGATTGTGGGGTCTGTTGCGCTGGATGGTATTAAGATTTTGAAAGGCGCTGAGCATCTTAAGCTTTATCAATTCAATACCAACACCGCGAAACATTACTTCTGTTCAAACTGCGGTATCTATACCCATCATCAACGCCGTTCAAACCCCAATGAATATGGATTTAACATCGGTTGTTTGGAAGGGGTGAACCCTTTTGATATTGGTGATGTGGTGACTAATGATGGTGTCAATCACCCTGCTGATCGCTAAATAACTCGTCGTTTGAGAACCAATTATTTGATAACTAATGGATAGAGGAAGGGATTATGTCTGAATATAGTGCGGTGATTCGTTGGGCTCGTGGTGACGATGAAGCCTTTAGTGATAACCAATACAGCCGAGGGCATATGTGGGAGTTCGATGGCGGTGTCACTGTGCCTGCCTCGTCGTCACCTCATGTTGTGCCACTGCCGTTTTCAGTTGAGGCCAACGTTGATCCAGAAGAAGCCTTTATTGCGGCACTGTCTAGCTGCCATATGCTGACGTTTTTGGGCATTGCCGCGAAGCAGAAGTACGTGATCGACTCTTATGTGGATGATGCAGTTGGTGTGCTTGAGGAAGATGAATCAGGCCGCTCATCGGTCACTAAGGTGACTCTGCGACCTGACATTGTGTTCTCCGGGTCTAAGATACCAACCGCCAAACAACTCGACAAACTGCATCATTTGGCGCATAAAAACTGCTTCATCGCTAATTCGGTCAAGACTGAGATAAAGGTAGAAACACGAAATTAGTTTGTACTTTTCAGATTATTTTCTAAAAGCTTCGTCTTTTTGACTATGCCATCGTCTTAAGGGTATTCATGCAATCCAGTGGATAGCAAAAAAGACCGAACAACCTATTTGAGGGCTCCTTCATGACAGCGTTTAAGAGTACATCTAACTACGGTGAGAATGCGTTTATCAAAAGCAAACCGCAGATGCTACAGAACATTTATAACACCACTGATGTATTCCCATATTGGGTTGCCGATATGGATTTTCAGGTAGCAGAACCGATCACTCAAGAGCTGAATCGTTTGGTTGAGCGCGGTGTGTACTCTTATGAGTTTCATGAGCAAGCGGTGTTTGAAGCCCTTTCACAGTGGTACTCAAAGCGTCATGGTTTGAACCTTTCTGCGGACAAGTTTGTCCAGGTGCCGGGTGTACTTTCTGGCATTGCATTGTTACTGCGCCAATTCACCAATGAAGGTGATGGTGTGCTTATCCATACGCCGGCGTATCACCAGTTTTCTAACTTGGTGAATAAAGCAAATCGTCAGGTCGTGAAGAGTCCACTTATCAATGATGAGCAAGGTTACCGCATTGATTTCGACGGTATGGAGCAGCAGATCATCGAACACAAAGTGAAGACGATGATTTTCTGTAATCCACACAACCCAACTGGCCGCGTGTGGACGCAGCAAGAAATCGAACAAGTTATCGAGATCGCCAAGCGTCATGATGTGTTGATCATCAGTGATGAAATTCATTCAGACATTATCTTTGAAGGTCACGCTTTCACGAGCTTAACCAGCTTTGATTACGACAAGGTCATCACCTTGATTGGTTCTCCGGCAAAAACCTTTGGTATGCACAGCATCTCAAACGGCTATGTGTACACGAACAATGATGAACTATTTGAAGCGTTCAAAGCCAACGTAGCAGCGATGTATCTTGACCATGGCAATGCCTTGACGACCTTTGCGACGGTTGCAGCCTTTGAAAAAGGTGAAGAGTGGCTAGACGGCATGTTGATGTATCTGCAAGACACGGTTAAGTGGATCACTGAGTTTGCTGAGCTGCGAATTCCTCAATTGAAAGTCTTCCAGCCACAAGGGACTTACCAAGTGTGGTTTGATTTCTCAGAGTTAGGCTTTTCGGAAGAAGAGCTAAAAAACGTGGTCTTTGAGCAGGCTAAAATGGGACTAACCCCAGGTGGTTGGTTTGGTGCTGAAAGTCCTAATTTTATGCGAATGAACATCGCCACTTCGCGTGACAATATTGAAAAGTCGTTTTTCACATTGGCAAACTCGATTGCTGGTGTTGAGTGAGATTAGCGCTAACTTTTATACGAGAGCGGTGCCTCAAAGGATTAACTGGTGCATGACTGGTAGTTTTGTGTCTGTATCGAGCAGACACAAGCTACAATTAGACTTGTAGTAAGCATTGTGGTTGCTGGGCTTGAAATGTATGCGGACGCATCAGAACCGATAGCAATTTTTTGGTAAAACGGTAGAATATGCCAGCTAATTTTATTTGAGTATTTTTGATGACAGCTAAAGCTATTGACTTATTTGCTGGTGCCGGTGGATTTTCACTTTCTGCTATTGAAGCAGGGGTAGATGTACTTGCAGCTATAGAATTTGATAAGGCAGCTGCAAAAACTTATGCCGAAAATTTCATAAAAGGCAAAGAGCTCAATATTGATCTTCGTGCTGGTGAAGAAAAGGGCGATATAAACAATGTCGATCCCAAAGAACTTCGTCAAAGCCTTCACTTAGAACGAGGCGAACTAGACCTTATTTTAGGTGGTCCGCCATGCCAAGGCTTTTCAACGCACCGCATTAATAATGCTGGCGTGAACGACCCTCGCAATCAATTGTTATTACGTTATTTTGAATTCGTTAATGAATTTAACCCTAAAGCATTCTTAGTAGAAAATGTGTCTGGGCTTTTATGGAAACGTCATAAGCCTTTTTTAGATAAGTTTCTAGCGTTAGCCGAAACAGCAGGTTACGTAATTAAATTTTGCAATATCGTAAATGCAAAAGATTATGGCATCCCCCAAAACCGTAAACGTGTATTTATATTCGGAATTCGAAAAGACTTAGATGCTGAAGGAATGGTGTTCCCACCTGCGGCTACTCATTTCGCACCTACTTCAGGAAATCAGCCTAAGTGGGTAGCTGCGTCCTCAGTATTTGAAAGAATCCCACACCATCTATATCAAAATTACTGGGATGACTTTTTTAGTAAGAAGGACAAGCGCGATAAGGAAGAAGTTTTCAAACTTTTAAACTCTCTTCCTTACGGAAAGCCTTTTAAAAAAAGTGACCCTTGTAATGTTCACATGAAGCCAAGTGACATGATGAAAATACGCTTTGCTGACACACCATTAAACGGTAGCCGTGAAGATGCTGGCGAGCAACACCGGTTAAAGTGTCATTCTAATGGCTACAAAGGTCACAAAGATGTATATGGCAGAATTTTTATTCATATACCGAGCAACACCATTACTACAGGTTGTAATAACCCATCTAAAGGGCGATTTGTTCACCCGTGGGAAGACCATGGCATGACACTTCGTCATGCCGCACGTTTACAGTCATTCCCTGATTGGTTTGATTTTTATGGGAGTTCGACCGAGCAGGCTCGTCAAATTGGGAATGCTGTCCCACCTTTACTTGGTCAAACTCTCATTGCAGATATATGCAGTAGATTGATATAAAAAAAGTGCCTACAATGTTAGGCACTTTTTTTATATCTAACATACTGAGATTTGGTTATATATGGCTCAAATGAATGTAAGCGCTAGAGCTGTAGACATGCTTGGTCGACAGCAAATAGCGGGTATCCCAACAGCGATACATGAACTATTCAAAAATGCGCACGATGCCTACGCCAGTAATGCAGAAATTGACTACTTCCAAGATCAGAACCTAGTTACTCTCCGTGACAACGGCGTTGGGATGACCGAAGAAGATTTTGTTAAAAAGTGGCTGACAATTGGCACTTCTAGCAAACTTGGGGCAAATCGCAAGTCGGTTTATATCCCAGATGGAATGGCTCCCCGCCCTTTAATGGGTGAAAAAGGCATTGGTCGACTCGCTATCGCTTCCATTGGACGACAAGTTGTTGCATTAAGCCGTGCTGAGCGAGCAGATGGAATGCACGATATGGTCGTAGCATTAATCCATTGGAGCCAATTTGAAATCCCTGATATCGGTATTTCAGACATCGTTATCCCTACGCGAACTTTTCCCGAAGGTAAGCTGCCAGCAGCGACAGACTTGAAATCAATGGCGAAAGAACTGATTTCACACCTTAAGAGCTTAGGTGATGCTATTCCTTCCGACTACCTAGACCTTATTATTGCTGATGCCGAACTACTTTCTTTTTCACCAGAAGTCTTATTTAAAAATGTACAAAACAAAACTCAGGACGACTGGGAGAAAGTTCCAAAAGAGCTAAGAACGTCAGATTCAGCCCCTCAGCTAGATGGTATCGGTAAAGGCACTCATTTCATTATCATGCCTAATGATGAAACATTGGCACTCGATGTTAAAACCGATGTAAATGGTACGACCGATCTACAAAAGATCTTGGTTGGTTTTTCTAATACATTTGATACGGAAAAAAAAGAAAGGTTAAAAACAAAATTCCGGTTACATCAAGGTACTGCCGAAGCTCAAGAACTAATTGAAGAAGGGTTCTTTACTAAAAAAGATGCTGCCGATGGTGACCATATAGTTGAAGGTGAGTTTGATGAATATGGACAGTTTAAAGGTAAGGTCACCGTTTATAAGGGAGAACCTCAAAAGCACATCATAAACTGGAATAAAAGTTTTGGTGCAAAGACTCGGTGTGGTCCATTCAAAATTAAGTTCACTTATCTTCAAGGAACACCATCAGACAGCATGGTGTCCAGTGACCGGTATATAGAGCTTCAAACGAAGCTTAGAATGTACGGTGGCCTTTATTTGTACAAAGATGGGGTTCGCGTACTGCCTTACGGCAAGCAAGAATTTGATTTTTTAAGGTTTGAAGAGAAACGTTCTAAGAGAGCTGCACACGCATTTTTCTCGCATCGTTTGATGTTTGGTGCTATTGAAATTAAGCATGATGTGAATACAAGGCTAGAAGAAAAAGCGGGACGAGAAGGTTTAATAGAAAACGTCGCTTATAAAGAATTTACTAACATATTAGAATATTTCTTTGACCAATTAGCCGCAGACTTTTTTAGGGACTCTTCAGTTAATGATCGATTTTCTGAGATTAAAAATAAATTTAAAGAACAGGCGAAGAAAGAAAGCGAAGCTGAGAGGAAACGGAAAAAATTAGTTAAAACTAAAAAAGAAACCTTCAGGGATCAACTAGCAGATTTTTTTGATACTTATGGTGATGGCTCATACCTAACTAAAGTCGAGGCAATAAAAAATCACGTTAAAGTTGAATTTGAAAAAGCGAGTGATACATGGAATGAGCAAGAAAAGTATCGCTTCATATCAAGCCTTCGCAGTGACATGTCCGCTAAATGGAAGTCTTTTGATAAAGAACTAAAGATAATCATGCCAAAAATTGGTTTGAGTAACGAAGATGAGCAGAATTGGACAACTTATTTGGCTACTCGTGAGAAGTTTTATGAGGATATGGTAAGCCCAGTTCAAAAGAACATAGAGCTACAAATTTCTGAGTATGTCACCTCGAATAGTTTGTCATTTACACTCAGAGAGGCTTTGTTGCGTAATTAAATTTAAAGATAGAACAACCCCGTTTCGCGTATTTC
>NZ_JBGOOI010000045.1:0-725 GCF_041439605.1 Vibrio sp. 1F169
TTTATCGCCCAAACTGGTTAAATTTTAACAGTGACAACTACCCTGCCAGATAGGGGATGGGTAAGAAGTGAAAGTCAGAAGAACAGCTTCTGATTGGGTACTCTCTGCACCATTAATAACTAGCGCCACCATTAGCTTTGCCATACCTCTAGTTATTCATGAGTTGCTAATGTTCGATTTTGCGAAAGTGATAATTGTCCATAAATGATTTAAGTTGTGTGATTTGTTGGGGGATCTGTTCGTCTTCGGTTGTTAAATTTCAAACCCTGATAATGATAGGAGTGCAGCGCGACGACTATTAGTGATTACCACAGTGTCATTGTCTGCTGAATGTGTTGGAAGATTCTCGGTAGGATGGTTTTGCTAATTGCTGATGGAATTACCGCAATGTATCCATTGCTACATACATAGTCGGAAATTTAACTCTAAGCCTAGACGTGGTGCTAGTTGGTCGGTGATTCTTGATACGATTTGTCGATGGAGTTACGTGGTGAGCGCATTGCAGTCTATTAGCTTGCGAAATTCCCATATGTGACCTGCCAACATAGTCAGAGCAGTGGTGTGGTTATGTCTTTAATGCAGCGAAATATTATGTTCCAAATCCGCGGTTTTATCATAGACAAAGACTAATGAATTGCTGGTGGTGATAGGTTTTAGCTATTAGCTATTAGCTTGCGAGATTTCCATATGGGTCATGCCAACATAGTCAGAGTAGTGGTTTGGTA